>NJBO01000004.1 GCA_005223075.1 candidate division TA06 bacterium B3_TA06
TATCACCTTCGACAATGGCCCGGAGAATGCTGAGCATGAAGTCATCTCTAAGGCCACTGACATAAAGTGCTTCTTCTGCGAACCTTACTCTTCGTGGCAGAGAGGAACCAATGAGCACACCAACGGACTCCTCAGACAATACTTGCCAAAGAAGACTAACTTCGCTACAATCAGTAACGAGGAGATCAGATTGATAGAATCAAGGCTAAACGACAGGCCCAGGAAGTGCCTGGGTTTCAAAACACCCCTCGAAGTCGCTAACCTATGTGTTGCACTTCAACGTTGAATGTAGGGGATGCTATCTTCGCTTTGACCAAACTTCGCGGTTGACGATGTTGGGTGGTATCTCGCCTTCGAACACCTTGAGCACCGCGTAGGCGCAGAGCTCTGCCATTGCTCCTCGCGCCTGGTGGGTGGCAGAGCCGATGTGCGGTGCAAGCACCACGTTTTCCATCTCGAAGAACTCGGCTGAGATATCCGGCTCCCTTTCGTAGACGTCAAGCCCGGCGGCGGCAAGTTTGCCTGCCCGCAGCGCTGCCACAAGCGCCTTCTCGTCAACTATAGGTCCGCGCGAGGTGTTTATAAGGACCGCGGTGGGTTTCATGCGGAACAGCTGGTGTGCGTCTATGAGATGTTTGGTCTCTTGAGTTAGAGGAAGATGTATGGAAACGAAGTCGGCCTCATGCATCAGATAGGAGATGTCTACTTTTTTGGCGCCAAGCTCCTGCTCCAGGGTTTCGTTGCGCTCCTGGTCGTAGTAGAAAACCTTCATCTCGAATCCGCGCGAGCCGAGCGCGAAGCGCGTTCCGATCCGGCCCGCGCCGATGACCCCAAGCGTCTTGCCTCTTATCCCCTGACCGAGTAAAAGCATCGGCCCCCAGCATATGAATCTACCGTCCCTTGTAAACCTTTCGGCCTCTCCGATCCTTCGGGCAGCGGCAAAAAGAAGCGCCCAGGCAAGCTCGGCTGTGGCGTCGGTCAGAACGTCAGGGGTGTTGGTCACCACTATCCCTCTTTTCGTCGCCGCGACGATATCTACGTTGTCGTAGCCCACCGCGTAGTTGGCTATCACCTTGAGCTTGGGGGCTTGATCCATCAGTTCCGCATCTATCTGATCTGAAAGAAGCGGGATGAGTGCTTCGGCATCGGCTACCTTCTCGGCAAGAAGCTTGCGCGGGATCGGGGTAGAACCTTCGTAAACATCCACTTCGTGTCCTTCAAGGAGCTTTATGCCTGCGTCCGGTATGCGGCGGGTTACGTAGATCTTCACAGTTCGAACTTCCCTGCCTTCGGCCTTTTTCGTTTGTTCTTGGGATGCTCACCCAGGTGCTCACAGGCCCCCTCGGTCACCACCCTTCCCGAGGGTGTGCGGGCCAGGAAGCCGATCTTTAAGAGGAACGGTTCGATCATGTCAACGATGGTATCAGATTCCTGCTGAAGTGTAGCCGCTATAGCCTCAAGCCCCACCGGCCCTCCGCCGTAGAACCGTACGATCGCTAGAAGCAGGGTCCTGTCCAGGTCGGTCAGGCCGATCTCGTCCACACCCTCAAGTTCAAGAGCATCAAGTGCTACCTTGCTTGTGATGCGTCCGTCGGCACGCACCTGGGCAAAATCCCTGACTCGTTTAAGCAGTGTGTTTGCGATCCTTGGCGTTCCCCTTGCCCGCTTGGCAATCTCTCGTGTCCCCTCATCGTCAACCTCCACTTCCAGTATCCCGGCTGAACGCTTTACTACCATCGCCAGCTCGTCGTCGGTATAGAACCCAACCGCCCTGGTGATCCCGAAGCGTTCCCTTAACGGAGCGGATAGGAGTCCGGGCCTGGTAGTCGCTCCTACCAGTGTGAAGCGATCCAGCCTGAATCTATGCGAGCGGGCGTGCGCACCCTTGTCAAAGATGAAGTCCACCGCAAAATCCTCCATCGCCGGATACAGAAACTCCTCAACAACCTTTGGCAGTCGGTGCACCTCGTCAATAAAGAGTACTGAACCACGTTCCAGACCGGTGAGGTATGCGATGAGGTCGCCTGCGCGCTCCAGTGCCGGCCCTGAGGTGGTAACGATCGGCACCTCCATCTCCCTGGCGATGACGTTTGCGAAGGTGGTCTTGCCCAGCCCTGGCGGCCCGTGAAGGAGCACGTGATCCATGGGTTCCTCGCGCTTGCGTGCAGCCTCGATTGCGATAGATAACGTCTCCACCAGCCGCTTCTGCCCGATGCATTCGGCAAGCCTTTTCGGCCTCAGATCCCAGCGTCCTTTATCGTCTGGACTTTCTTTCGCCAACAAAGAGCTAGCCTCACGTTCCTTTCTATCCTTGTCTTTAGCGTCTTGCTCTGTATACCGCATCGAACAGCTCCTCCGGGGTTTGAATCCCGGGATTTTCAGTCAGGACCTCGTCCACCATAGCCACCGCCTCTGAACGTTTGTAGCCCAGCTGGGATGTGAGTACCTCTATCACCTGTGCTCTCAGCTCATCGGTAGGGACAGCTTCGGGAAGTTCCCTTTCTTCCACTTGCATCAGGGCGAACTTTGCAACCTTGCCTGCCAGCGTTGCAGCGATCTTTTCAGCCTTGGTCTTTCCTATCCCTGAAAGCTTGGTCAGGGTAGTGATATCGCGTTCCTCTATAGCCCGTGCGATGGTGCGGATCGGCATGGTCAAGGCTTTAGCAGCCGCGGTGGGTCCGATGTCCTGCACAGAAATCAACTTTGTGAAGAACTCGCGTTCCACCTCGTTTCTGAATCCGATCAGGAGCGGTTTGGGCGTTCGCTCTGTCTGGTGCTGGTAGATAAACAGCTCCAAATCCGTTTCATTCTCAAGACTCATGCGATGGATTTCCAGTCCCCTGTATACAATGTGAGGTAGCCTTACCTCGTATCCTACCTGCCCAACCAGCAGGGTTATGATTTCTGACTCTTCATCCCGCGAGATCACGCGGCCTTTGAGAAAACCAATCATTTCTTACGTAGTGTAGCCACGATCGAGGCCGCAGTCAAGGCCACCGCGGCGGCGTCGGCAAGGTGAGAGGGCCGAAGCGGCTCGCAAAGCCCAAGGTTCTTTGCCACTGCACGCCCTATCTGTTCCTTGGATGCGTTGCCGTAGCCGGTGAGCGTCTCCTTGGCCTGGCGGGGTGAGATCTCAAGGATGTCCAGCTTGTTTTGATGAGCGGTCAGTAGGATTACCCCCAGTACCTTGCCCAGTGAGAGTCCTGCTTGGGGGGCGTCGCGGCGCACGAACGCGGTTTCCAGGGCTAAAAGAGAAAGGGTATAGGAGTCAACAACTTTCCTGATTCCCTCGGCTATCATCCCCAATCTTTCCGGTATCTTCTGGGAGGATTTTGTGTGGATGACCTCCTTATGAAGAAGCTCTAATTTATCTCCCACCTCTATGACCACCACCCCGGTCGAGGCCAGCCCAGGATCAACGCCCAGTATTTTCATAATCAGCTTAACCTATCCAAAGCCCTTCGGCCTCATCCTTTTGATCTTCCCCTTTTCTCCAGTATCCGATCCACCTGGACTGGATTAGATGATTAACTAACCGCTTACTACTCGGCGGCAAGCTTCTCCATCACCTCTTCGGGGATATCGAAGTTGGCGTAGACGTTCTGCACGTCGTCAAGATCCTCAAGCGCGTCTATGAGCTTGAGCACCTTTTTTGCATCCTTTTCTGAGAGCGGAACGGTGTTCTGGGGTATCTGGGTGAGTTCGGCGTGAAGGATCTCAGCGCCGTTATCAGCGAGAGCGTCCCTCACCGAGGCGAAATCACCAGACTCGGTTTTGATCTCGTATATCGACCCGTCGTGGCGGAAATCCTCGGCACCGGCCTCAAGAGCCATCTCAAGGGCTTCGTCCTCGCCGTAGGCATCTGCAGGCAGATGGATGATACCGCAAGAGCGAAACTGCCAGGCAACGCTTCCAGCAGAGCCCATGTGAGCGCCGTGGCGGGAGAGCACGTGTTTTATCTCGCTCAGGGTGCGGTTCTTGTTGTCGGAGAGCACCTTTATGACCATGGCCACGCCTGAGGGTGCATAGGCCTCGTAGGTTACCTCTTCGTATGTGACCCCGGGAAGCTCACCTGTTCCGCGCTTGACGGCCCGCTCGATGTTGTCTGCGGGCATGTTGGCGGCCTTTGCCGCATCTACCGCGGTTCTTAAGCGGGGGTTGGCATCAGGGTCGCCTCCGCCAACCCTTGCCGCCGCTGTAATCTCACGGATCAGCTTGGAGAAAAGCTTGCCGCGCCGGGCGTCGGTCTGGGCCTTCTTATGCCTTATCGTCGCCCATTTAGAATGTCCTGACATTATACTCCTCGAAAGCTATTCGTCTAGGCCTTCTCCGTATACTACTCCTATCGCAGTTCCGCCGTCCGCTTCTGCGACTGTGATAATGGCTCCCATGTCGCCTTTTTTGAGAATAAGTTGTGCTCCTTCTGTACCACTTACCGTTAATACAGATTCCCAGCCTTTGCTAGAAAGGCCTTTATAGTAAGTGGTTACACGAGTCACGGATGAGCGGGTCTCAAACGACACGTTAGTTACTTGCTTTCTTTCTTTTTGCACGGATAAGGAACTCGTGACCTTGGCGCCGGGATAAACGAGTTCCTTGGGCATATTCTCAGGGACCTTCACATCTCTGCCGACATTTATATCGACGTCGCCGCCGCCTTCTTTTTCCAATGCCTTTTCGATTACGCGCTCGCTCACACGCTCGGCGAAGCGCTCGGGTCTGCAGCATGCGAGGACGAATGCGGCGACAAATACCGCCGCTGTCAGAAGGATGATTGTTTTCTTCATGTTTTACTCCTCCATCTTGGATTGGTTTTCAAACACCCCGAGGGGTGCTTTTGTTTATAAAAACCCGTTCCTCCTCCTAGGGCTTTTGGCTTTTTTGACGGTACTCTCGGGGCCCCTCAATGAAGAGGTTGCCGCCGTGCATATCGTTTGCAACGATGCATGGGAAGTCTTCCACTTCGAGGCGTCTTATCGCCTCAGCACCCAGTTCTGGGTAGGCGATGACCTCGGCCTTCTTTATGGAACGAGCGATTAAGGCCGCTGCTCCGCCCACTGCGGCGAAGTAGACAGCACCAAACTTTTTCATCGCCTCCAGCACCGGCTGCGAGTGCTGTCCCTTACCGATCATACCGCGCAGACCATACTCTATAAGAATCGGGGCGTAGGGGTCCATCCTGTAACTCGTGGTCGGGCCTGCCGAACCTATGGGATAGCCAGGAGGTGCGGGTGCAGGGCCGACGTAGTAGATGATCTGACCTTCCAGGTCAAATGGTAACTTCTCACCTTTCTCGATCAACTCCACCAGACGCTTGTGTGCGGCGTCGCGCGCTGTGTAGAGTATACCTGAGATAAGCACCCCATCGCCAGCACGAAGCTCAGCGACTACTTCTTTAGTCAGCGGTGTGGTTATCCTCTTGCGTTCCGGCATGAGTCTCCTTTGTAGATTAGACTATATCCATGGGCTGGCAAAAGTCAACATCCTTAAAACTCGTCAGGTTTGAATGCAACTCGGCGGGTTTTTTGGGGTGATTTTGGTGCTTTTTCGGGGTAGAAGTTTGCTTATCCTGATTTTAATCTGCGATCTTTTCGCTGAAGGCGAAAAAGAGCTTAAGCGAACCTGAAGGTTCGCACTACATGCTATTCTATGAGCGCATAAAGCGCTCAAGGGGCACACTGTCCACCATCAAGGGGGAGGAAATATTTGGTAAGGCTATTCCACTCTTTTCATTCCCCCTCCCTGGTGGAGGGGGATGAAGGGGGCGGGGGATTTCCTTCATCTTCGTCGGCTCGCCCAGCATCTTGATGAGTCTAATGCTATCTATCAATCTTCTGCGGACGGCTGTGAGTTGTTGGCTTCTTTCGGTTCCTCAGGCTCGGCAAGCATCTTGATGACTAAATCCACGTAGGGGTCGACCCTTAGGTCGACCCAGAAGAATTCAACATGAACGGGCCGACTTGAAAGTCGGCCCCTACGAACTTTATCCTCCGCCATCAAGGGGGAGGAGTTTAAGCGAACCTAAAGGTTCGCACTACTTCTGCTCCTCTTCCTCTTTAGGCTCCTCCGCTTCGCCCAGTTAGGATAGTTCTAATCTATGTAGGTATCTTAACTTCGATTTTCTTAATCATCAATTTCCATATGACAACCAAAGCATAGCTCAAAGCGAATAATCCAATACCCAATTCTATTCCCATGACTACCCATTTTTGCTTATCACAAAGTATAGGCCCAACTAATAGCGCAACAAGCCCAAAAGTCATCGCTACTGAAGATATGATTACACTGTACATTGTTCTCTTACGAGAGCGGTCTTTTATGTCACTGGCTTGCTTGTGTTTGGTTATTTCTTCCTCAATATTTTTCTTGAGGCGTTGATCGGATAACCTTGATAAGATGTTTTCGGCAATAGAGACAACCTCTCCATGAGTAAGTGTTACATTCAACGGGATTGACCCTGAGTACAGATGGGATTGATCGTTTATAAATCGTCGCAAGTTATCGTAAAGCTCGTTTAGAAAATCTTCAATGTCCTTTTTGCGGCTGAAGAAAAAGATACCTGTTACCACAATCAACGCGGCGAAGGCCTGGGCGATGGCCGAGGAGAGGTAGTTATACGCCGTGAAGAGGTTAGCGTCCATAAATAAAGGATATACGGCATAGAATAGATGTCAAGGCAGAAGAGACGGCGCATTTCAAATTGCAAATTTTAGATTTGGACTTTTCCTACGTTCTAGTTTGGAGTGCAACAACCGTGTTGTTGCTTCGCTCAGTTGTTTTACGCAACGAGACGCTCGTTGCACTCCATAAAGACGACGGCAACGGAGTAATCTCATATTAACCACTTAGAGGTGTGAGATCGCCACGCGGCTTTCAGCCGCTCGCGATGACACCGCTGGGACACTCCATCCCGCAGAGAAAACGAAAAGGCCAGCTGCTCTGGCCCCAATTTACATTTTTAAATTCAAATTTTGACCGTAGGACGACGCTTGCGGAGTAAATTTGCTATTTCTTCTTGTTCTTCTTCTCCTGTTCGTAGGCCTCGTCGCGAAGCTCGTTGCGGTATGAGGGGTCCCCGAACGAGTAGCGGAAATCCTCTTTGCCGTAGCGGCCCCCAAGCATGCCCACCACGTCCTCAACGAATACTAGCTCCTCGTCGGTAGGGATAACGAAGACCTTGACTGGCGAGTCATCTGCCGAGATCACGAACTCGTGGTTGCGGCTTACGGCCTCGCGGTTGCGCTCGGGATCGATCTTTACGCCCAGCTCCTCGAGGCCTGAGCATATCTCCTCACGCATTTCCCAGCCTTTTTCACCCACGCCTGCGGTGAACACAATGGCGTCGGTATGACCCAGGGCGGCAAGGTAGGCACCCAGATACTTCTTGGCGCGGTAGCATTCGATCTTAAAGGCAAGCTCGGCCTGCTTATCCCCCTCCTCCATCGCCTTGTGCACATCGCGGCGGTCAACGTACTTTCCGGTTATACCCAAAATACCGCTCTTCTTGTTTAAAATATTGATCACCTGCTGGGCGGTGAGGTCCTCTTTCTCGGCGATGTAGCCGATTATTGCCGGATCGAGGTCGCCTGAGCGCGTACCCATCACCAGACCCTCAAGAGGGGTGAAGCCCATGGAGTGATCAAAGCTCTTGCCCCTTTTTATCGCTGTAAAGCTTACCCCGTTGCCGATGTGGCAGGTGATTAGGTTGACCTCTTCCGGTTTTTTAGAAAGCATCACCGCGGCGCGTTTTGCAACGTAAAGGTGAGATGTTCCGTGGAAGCCGTAGCGGCGCACCCTGTAGTCCCGGTACCAATCGTAGGGAACGGCGTAGATGTAGGCTTCCGGCGGCATGGTCTGGTGAAAGCTCGTGTCCATCACCGCCACGTGCGGGATCGAAGGCAGATGCTCCATGGCCGCTTCTATGCCCATCACGTTGGGCGGGTTATGCAGTGGAGCGAGATCGAACAACTCCCGGAACGTATCCAGGACTTCCGGGGTGATGAGAACCGATCGTGCGAACTTTTCGCCGCCGTGCACTACCCGGTGGCCGCACGCCTGGATCTCGGATATATCTTCCAGGACACCCACCTCCCTGCTGGTAAGCGTCTGGACTATGAGACCTATGGCCTCCTTGTGGGTAGGACAGGGTATTGAGGACTGGTAGACTTCCTTTCCCGGCACCTGATGTTTGATAAACGAACCCTCAATCCCCACACGCTCAACTATGCCAGATGCTAATGGCCGCCTTATCTTCCAGCGGTATATCATGTACTTCACGGATGAGGAACCGCAGTTCAAAACGAGAATCTTCATTCTTCTATATCCTCCTTGATCATTAGACCCAGTATCTCTGTCGTCCTCTTTAAAGGATTACCGTTTTGTGCCGCGCCGCGTGGCAGTTTATGTTCACGGCCACCGGCATTGAGGCGATGTGGCAGGGGTGGGTCTCGATATGAACGGCGAGCGCAGTTACCCTTCCGCCTAAGCCCATCGGCCCGACGCCAGTTGCGTTGATTTTTTTTAAAATCTCGCGCTCAGCATCCGCATACCTCGGATCGGGATGATGCGAGCCTATGTCACGCAAAAGCGCCTTCTTGGCCAGAAACGCCACGTGCTCGAACGTGCCGCCGATGCTTACACCAACCACCACCGGCGGACAGGGGTTGCCGCCGGCTTTTTGAACCCAATCCACTACAAAGTCTTTGATGCCTGAAAGCCCGTCGGCAGGCTTCATCATCTTGATAGTGCTCATGTTCTCAGACCCGCCGCCCTTGGGCGCTATGGTGATCTTTATTTTATCGCCCGGCACCAAATCCCAGTGGATGATCGCCGGGGTGTTGTCGTTGGTGTTGATGCGTCCCCCTGCCGGGTCCGCTACTATCGATTTCCTAAGATAGCCTTCCTTATAGCCCTGGCGCACACCCTCGTTTAGAGCTTCACGCAAACTGCCGCCTACAAGATGAACGTCCTGACCAACCTCCACGAAGAGCACTGCGAAGCCGGTATCCTGACAAAGCGGTAGTTTCTCCTTTGCGGAGATTTTAATATTCTCCTCGATCTGGGAGAGTGTCTCGGAGCCGACCGGTGATTCTTCCTTCCCCTTAGCTTCCAGTAACGACTTTTTAACGTCATCGGGAAGGACGGTGTTGGCCTCGATGCATAATTTCTTAACAGGTTCAATTACGTCACCTACGTCAAACTCGCGCACGCCACCTCCTTGAAAAGTTTAGGGGATGAAACATCTGTTAATCTTACGCCGTGCCTGACTAATGTCAAGGAATTACCCTTGACAACTCTTCAGAACAGGCGTATTATGAGCCAACATACCTCTTTGTTGCCAAGAAAGGGCAAAGGGTGAAACTGAAAGGAGGAAACAATGGACCTAAAGAAAGGCGACCCAGCCTTTAAAGCAGTCCTTCTGATTAAAAGCATTACCTTGATGGTGGGTGCGGTAATAGGTTTAACTATTATGACTGCCTGTGATCTTCACCCGCCTACCATAACTATCACCTATCCAGAAGATAATTCTGTTGTCTCCGGCACTGTCAACATAACCGTTGAGGCGGAAGATGAAGGGGACTGGTGGAAGATAGATGACGTTGAGTTCTATATAGACGATAGTGTCTATTTCGACGGCAACTATGACGATGTATGCGAGTGGAATACCGAGCCCCTGGATGACAGCACTTACCACACCATCGTTGCGGTGGCCTACGATGAGGCAGATAATTCCGGCGCAGATACGGTGCACGTTCAACTCATAAAAGGAGCAGGGGAGCTTCTGTGGCAGTTTCATACCGAGTACTACGGTCCCTCATCGGTGGCTATAGCAGATGATGGTACCGTATATTTCGGCTCCGGATATTTTACCTCCGATGACGGTTGCTTGTACGCCCTTGCACCTGACGGAAGCCTGAAATGGCGGCATGCGACAGGCGATAATGTCTCTGTTCCTATTATCGGATCCGACGGCACCATCTACGTGATATCGAATGACAAATGCATGGCCGTTGATCCCGGGGGCACCTTGAAGTGGAGTTTTGAACCTGAGGCCAATCTAATAATAAGCTCTCCCTCTGTAGGAGCTGACGGCACCATCTATCTGGGAACCGATAAAGGGTATCTTTATGCCTTTGAACCTAACGGAAATCTCAAATGGAGTTACCAGACGGGCTTCAAGCTTTCTTCCATATCGATAGGTTCAGACGGCACGCTTTACTGTAGCACCCGGGACACCGTATTTTGTGCCATAAGCTCCGACACCACCATCAAGTGGAGTTTCCACAACAGAGCCCGCATGACTCCTGCCGCAATAGGTTCAGATGGAACTATATACATCGGGGCATGGAATTGTTACTTCTACGCTCTTGATCCCTCAGACGGCAGCGTGAAATGGAGTTATCTTACGAAAGATATGATAACGGCACCTCCGGTAATCGGTCCGGACGGTACCATCTACGTTGGTTGTTTTGATGAATCAGTTTATGCCTTCGATCCTGATGGTAATCTTAAATGGCGCTACACTTTAAACTCACTCATATCCGATAGTCCGGCGGTTGCTGCTGACGGCACTATCTACGTTGCTTCAACGGACGAAGGCGCTTTATACGCTTTGAATCCTGACGGGACCTTGCGTTGGCGCTACAAGACATACGGTCAGACACTATCCTCTCCAACCATTGGGCATGATAATGTGGTGTACGCAAGTATAGATGAGGACATCTACGCATTCAGGAGTTCGGCTCCTTTGGCCTCCTCTCCCTGGCCCATGTACCGGCATGATTACAAGCATACCGCAAGGGCGGATTAGCCGTCGGGCGGCGTAAGTGAATGTGAATAGAAGCAAAGGAGGCGTGTATGTCTAAGACCTTAAAAGCTGTCGGATTGGCAGCGATAGCGATTTTGTTCCTTATGGGGCCGAGCCTGACCCCACCCATAAGTTACAGCATTAACCTGAAGTACGAAATCGTACCCGACCAGGACAGTATGCCAGGCGGTGGAGTTAAGCTTACCTGGTCAACTCCTTACTCATCACCCGGTGATATAGTCTCCGGTGGCTGTAAAGGAGGTACCGTTTACACCGAGGAACAGGAAGATTGGCAGTACATAATAACCCTGGACGGCGTGGACGTTGACACTGTGGATCAACAGGGAGAACACTACGAAGACCAGGTTTACTACGTGTATACCCCTTGCGCTACCATCGAGGCGTGGCCTTACTGCGATGGTGAGAAATACGGCTACGGCGAGAAGATAGAATTCCGTACTGAAGAAGAGAGCTCTTTCGAGATATGGACAGTGGAAGATTTCAATTACGAGTATTCCCGTTACCCTTCAGGTTTCGGCTTCGATCATTCAGGCTCTCCTTATGACTACTATGTGAGTTATGGTGGTTATTGGGCTGCGATTGATTATTACGTGGATACCGATTTCGTGCTTCACGCGGGAATCGATCATGATCCTTCTCTTAACGGCCGGGAAAGCTCCATTTCTCGCGAGGAAGGCAGCTACGATGAGCTGGGTACCCTCAAGGGTTTCAACGAGGAAAACTACCAGGTCTCCCAGCAGCTTGAGGAAGGCGGGCTTTATGGTCTGAGGATAGAGCCTCGAGCTTCAGGGTTGCGACCGGCAGAGGAGATTCACTACGGTAAGCTTGAGGTTGTAGCGATCGACGGAGAAAAGATAACGCTCAAGATCCTCTACCAGTATGAGCCGGAGTTCCGCTGGGTTGTCGGCGGGGTGCCGCCGAAATAAATAGATTGCTCCAAAAGATCGTAGGGGCTGACCTTCAGGGGCTGGGTCAAAACCCCTGTAGGGACGCTGTTAGTCCGACAACTCGAACAGGACGCAGATTGTAAGTCCCATAAATACGCAACTAACAGCCGGGTTGGGGCAAGGGGTTTAAACCCCCTTGTCTGTTTTTTTGGCTTTTGGCACACTCCCTTCAGGTCAGCCCGCATCATCTAAAGGGACTCACGGGATAAAAGCAAGAGGTCGTCGTTCTCGAACCTCAGGTGATAAAGATTTGCCTCACTGTCCCGATAGAATCCTCTGGTCGCCTCCAGGGTTCGGGGTGTTCCTCTGTACTTGTCGTTATCCGCGTGCACGTGGACAGTGGGGTTGTGGAACCACTGCACCGCCTCGCGCAGGTGAATGTGCGAAGGCAGGCCCTCGATAAAGATAACGTCCTCATCGGTAAGTTCAACCAGTTCGCCGACTTGTAACGCCAGTTGTTCCGTGGTCGTACTCACCCTGACGAACTCGCGCTGGATCAAAAGGAGCCCTGCAACGTTTCCGAGGAGGTAGATTGAGCCGATCGCAACCAGTATCCCTTGCCAGGCCCTCCTCCCCTTCTCCCTGAGATAGAAGTAGACCCTGCTGAACAGACCTCCGGCAAAGAGCGCGATGAATACCGACGGCAGGTAGGCGTAGCGGGCTGAAATCTTTATGGCAAAGGGGAGGAATACCAGAAGGGATAGGACGGTCACAATGAAGCTCCATAGTAGCGACCTGGACAGTTTCTTTAAGCTCGCCAGGACCACGATCAAAGGAAGCGTCAGCGCCACCGCACTGGCGATGATCCAGTAGATCACCAGCACTCCCCTTGGTAATACCGAGAACACCTCAGCCGCGTACGGATGCCGCGGGTTGGGCATCCACAGCCAAACCCAGTAGTCGGCGATATTTGAGAGTACGTGCCAGCCAGGGCGGTAGACCGAGCCGCTGCCCATGAATCGCATCGCCCAGCCGGTCTGAACCGCTATGTAAGCCGCAAAGAGAACACCGTAGATCACGTAGGGATAGAAGAATCCTTTACCGCGGTCCTTTCGCTGTACCATGATCAGATCGTAGGCAAGTAGCAGGAATGGGAGACAGACGGCGGTCTCCTTGGTAAGGAAGGCTGCTATGAAACCTCCTATCGCCAGTATCAGCCACCCGGATTTACCCCTTTCCCGGAATCGTATGTGGCCGTAGATCGAGGCAAGCACGAAGAGGGTTACGAACAGCGTAACCGAGGATGAGATCCAGGTTATGCCTTCGTAGTGGCTGAAGGCCGCAAGGAAAAGGAGTCCTGCTGCTGCGGCGGCAAGCGCTTTCTTGAAGATCCTGCGAGCGATAAGAAAGACCAACGTGGTATTTACAAGATGCAGCAGGATGTTGGCGATCACGTATAGAATGGGTGTGTCACCGAATAAAGCGCCCCTTGCCATGATCAGCGCCATGTTCAGAGGCCTGAAGAAGTCGTTGCCTCCGTAAAGGATGGTTTCAAAGAAGGGCTTGGATCTATAGAACCTCGCGATCGACAGCGCGGTGAAGTCGTCTGCTATAAATCGGTTCCAAAGCAGGGGCAGAAAAGTTAGGACCCCTGCCGCCCATAGCCCTGGGATCAGCCATAAATCCTTCCCCTTTTCGATGGCCGGTTCTTTCATGAGATACAGTCCGGCTTAAACGGCTCCTGCCACGCGGTTTGCCTCCCGTTTGTAGAGCACGTCGTTTGTATCGGCAAGTATTACCCAGTACTCCCCTGGTAGCGCATAGATATCTGCCGTGACCTCGAGGGCTACATTGTAGGTTCGCGCCCACTCCGCCAGTTCCTCGAATCGCTGCACCGACAGGAAGTCCGCGATGTGTGGCTCGGCCTTGATCAGTACCGTGTGTCCGGCGAGAAGATCGGCTCGCTGCTGCAGTACCCTTTCGATCTCGGAGAGCATGTAGTCTTTCGATGGTATCCTTCCCAGGCCGTGGCACACCGAGCACTCCTCGGTCAGGTGAACAAAGAGACCCGGGCGTTTGCGCTCCCTCGTTATCTCAATAAGTCCGAACCGGCTGAAGGAGCTGAAATCGGTGTGCGCCCTGTCCTCACGCAGATGACGCTTAAGTTCCTTAAGAACCGTGGACATGTTCTCCTTCGAGCGCATGTCGATGAAGTCGATAACGAGAAGTCCGGATAGGTCGCGCAGGCGTATCTGATAGGCGATTTCGCGGGCGGCCTCAACGTTGGTCTTGAAGATGAGCTTCTCTTGTCGCTCCTCTGCTGAGAAGCGACCGGTGTTGACGTCTATGGCCACCATGGCTTCGGTGTGATCTATGGTGATAAATCCACCGCTTTTTAGCCAGATCTTACGCTCGAATACACTCCTCAATTCGTCTTCTACACCGTAGTGTTCGAAGACAGGTTCCTTCCCATCGTAAAGTCTCACACGGGAGCGCAGCTTTGGAGCGTTTCTTCGCAGGTAACGCAGGATGTTTTCGTACTCCACCCTTGAATCCACCATGACACTTGAGACCCCACGGGTGAACTGATCCCTTATGAGTTTAAGTGAGACCAAAGGCTCCTCATAGACCAATGCCGGGGCTTTCTCTTGAGACGTCAGCTTGGAGATAGATTTCCACATCTCCGAGAGGTTCTCGAAGTCAAGCTTTACGTCCGGCTCTGGAACTTTCTCGGTCGCGGTACGAACAATGAGCCCCATCTTGTCTTTCTTGAGCTTTGAGGCCACAGAGCGCAGGCGGGAGCGCTCGCTTCTATCCCTTATTCGTCTTGAGACCCCGATATGGTTGATGGAAGGGGTAAGCACAAGATAGCGCCCAGGCAGAAAGATGTATGACGAAAGTCGCGCACCCTTTTTCCCCAGGGGTTCCTTGACCACCTGGACCAGTATCTCCTGATTGGGCTTCAGGTCAAGCCTGCGTCCCTCCTTTAGCTTATCCGCCTCCTCTTCCTCCACCTCCGAGTCATACATCTGTGAGAGAGTTTTGTCCGGGATGTCGGCAAGTGGCAGGAAGCCGTTCTTTGAAAGCCCTATGTTGATGAACGCGCCAGCCAGACCTGGAACTACGTTCTCCACCCTTCCTTTATAGATACGCCCTACCAGGTTTTTGCGTTCAGGCCGCTCCGAGTAGAATTCAACAAGCTTTCCGTCCTCGAGCACCGCTGTGCGGATCTCGAAGCGCCCTACGTTGATAAGTATCCTTTTCTCCATTGATAACTCTCCTCAAGTGGTGTAAAAAGACGCGTGCCTCTGCGTATGTAGGCGTCGATGCGTTCGACAGAGAGGGCACGCGCTTGGTTAGGTGTTATGTTGTAAAGACAGGCGAGCACATTCCACAATTTTGCCCGCTGCGCGTTGGCAAGTAAGAGAGTCAGGTGTCCATCTGCGGAGTTGGCGTTAAGTATATTCTCATCTGCCCGCGTGCGTCTAGCCAGTTCGTTTGGCCCCATCTCAGGCGAAGGAAAGACCTCGTAGTGCAGTATCTCTGCAGCCTTGGTGATAGCAGGTGTTGCCGCAGGAAGCAGACGGTATCCAGCGAGAGCCAATCCTTCAGGCATATGAGGTGCAAGGAGTTCGTCGAGATTCCCCTGGGGCGGGGCAATCAGGTTGACGTCGACGTACTCGCCCCGGCTGGTTACCCCTACGGGTTTTGGAAAGCTGAACCGGACGCGCGGATGGGGTGAGAAGCCTTCTGTATACTCAATGGGCAATCCCGAACGCCGCAGCAGGCGGTAGATCACCCGCACCAGGTTGAGGTGGCTTGCGTACCGGAGGGCTTCGCCGACTGTGAACTTGAGGCGGTAGCGCAGCTCTACTGGTGTCGAGGTGCTAGTGGTGCGAATGTTGATGGCTGGTTTGGCTGGGGAGGCAACTTGCTCCTGGGGAGTGCCAGAGGTCTGGTAGAAGGAGGAACACCCCAGCCCGCACCCGTAGCATGGTCCGCTGATACAGTCCTCTTGAACCTCGGCGGCCAGGGCCTTCTGGTATTCTCCCTCAAGGAATCCCTTACTTACCCCAGTGTCTATAAACTCCCACGGGAGCCGCTCCTTGAGCTTGCGTTTCCTTGTGTAGCCTTCAGGATCAACACCTTGTTCCTCGAAGGCTTGGAGCCATCTTTGGGGTTTGAAATGCTCGCTCCATTCCTGGAAGTAACCTCCCCGCTGGAGGACTCCTTCCAGTACATCTGCCAGTCGTTCGTCCCCACGTGCAAGCACCGCCTCTATGAAGCTTGCTTCAGGGCGCGCCCATTTGATCTTTACGCGGCGCATCCGAGTCTCCTCCCGCAGGCGGCCAAGCTTCTCGGCAAGAAGTGGAAGTTGATCGAACCCCGCCCACTGGAACGGTGTGTGGGGTTTGGGAACGAACGCTGAGGTGTGTACGTTGACGGCCAGAGGTTTTACAGATCGCGCAATCTCCCTTATAAACTCTATGTTCATATCCACGTCCTCGGGTGTCTCGCCTGGCAGACCGACCATGAAGTAGAGTTTGACCCGGCGCCAACCGAGTCTGGCTGCGGTCTGGACCGTCTCGATGATGCTGGCATTGGAGACGTTCTTGTTTATGACCCGCTTAAGCCTTGGAGAGGCGGTTTCAGGCGCGAAGGTAAGGCCTGGTCTCTTTATCTCGGCAAGCCTTTGACCGATTTGTTCGTTGAAAGCCTCGCCCCTGAAGCTGGGAAGGGATATAGCCGTTCGGGTGGGTTTCAGCTTTGAGTTGAGCTTTGCAAGAAGTTCATCAAGCCGGGGGTAGTCTGATACGGCGAACGAGAGAAGGGATAGTTCCTCCCAGCCGGTGGCGGCAAGCCCTTTCTCTGCCAGATGGAGAATATCATCCATCGAGCGGTGTCTTGCGGGGCGATTGCAGAAACCGGCCTGACAGAACCGGCAGCCGCGCAGACATCCGCGGCCTATCTCAACAATCAGTCTGTCATGCTCGATCTCACCTGTGGGAACTATCTGCTCTAAAGGCGTATCCTCTATTCGGAGCCCTGATACGATACGTCTTTTTATCCGCTTCGAGCGGCCGTGGATACTGGGCACCCACACTCCTTCGATCTCGGCTAAGCCCGCGAGCCTCTCCTTGCGATCCGGGGTTTCAAGCAGCACCGAGGTCATCTCCTTTATCGCATCCTCTCCATCTCCTATGCAGAAGGCATCGAAGAACACTGAGACAGGCAACGGGTTGACCGTGCAAGGCCCGCCTGCGACAACCAATGGGGCGTTCTCCTTACGGTCTTTCGACCGCATCGGTATTCCTGAAAGCTCAAGGATTCCAAGCGCGTTCGTATAACCCAGCTCACTTTGTAGGGTTATGCCCACCATGTCGAACTCGGAAAGCGGGGTGCGGGTCTCAAGGCTGGCGAGGGGGATAGCCGACGCTCTCATCAGCTCAATCATATCCACCCATGGCATGAACGCGCGCTCGGCTGCCGCACCTGGGATATGGTTGATGATGTGATAGAGAACCCGCAGCCCGTAGCCAGACATACCGATCTCGTAGGTATCCGGGAATAGGAGGGCTATTCTTACCCTTGCATCCTCGCGGTGCTTGACCGCGTAGAGCTCGGAATCGGTATACCTTATCGGGCGCTCTACCTGCGGCAACAGGTTTGCAAACGTCTCCTGCCAGCTGTGCTTCATTCTGGAATAATAACCTTACTGGGGAGTTAAGTCAAATGGCATTTTCCTGTTCAATCTGCGATCCTTTTTGCCACAGAGAGGTAGGGGCACGGCATGCCGTGCCCCTACAGATTTTTATTCGGGGTCCCCAACGAGAAATCTTCGATTTCTCGTTGGGGTGCTAAATTTTGTGCTCGAACTGGAGCTTGTACAGGTTGTAGTAGGTGCCTTTGCGGGCCATGAGGGTCTCGTGATCACCCTCCTCCACGATGCGCCCGTGGTCGAGGACGATGATGCGGTCTGCGTCCCTTACCGTTGATAGCCGGTGCGCGACGATCAATGCGGTGCGGCCCTCAAGCAGTTTGTGGATCGCATCCTGGATTATAGCCTCGGTCTTGGTATCTACGGATGATGTAGCCTCGTCTAAGACAAGGATAGCAGGATCGAAGGCAATGGCGCGCGCGAAGGCAATGAGCTGACGCTCGCCAACGGAGAGGTTCACCCCGCGCTCCGCGACCTCTGCCTCGTAGCCCTTGGGTAGCTTCTCGATAAACCCTGCTGCGTTGGCAACCCTGGCGGCCTCCTGGACCTTCTCGTGAGGTATCTCGCTGCGCAGCCTTATGTTTGTTTTTATATCCCCGATAAAGAGGAAAACATCCTGCATCACTATCCCGATCTCTGAACGCAGCTTCTGCTTGTCTATATCCTTTATGTCTGCTCCATCTACCAGTATCTTACCTTTCTGTATCTCGTAGAAACGGCACAAGGTGTTGATAACCGAGGTCTTGCCCGCGCCTGTGGCACCCACGAACGCCACGCGTTCGCCGGGTTTGAGCTTGAAGTTTATGTCCTTTAGAACCCAGTCTTCGTCGTTGTATGCGAACCATACATCTCTGAACTCGATCTCTCCACGGATACGTGAGATTTTTGCTTCTCCCTTGTAGGTTTCCTGCTTCTCGTCCATGAGCATGAAGACGCGCTCGCCTGAGGCCATGGCCTGCTGCATGAGGTTGAACTTCTCGGTAAGATCGCGTATCGGCTCGAAGAAGCGTTCGGCGAACGAGATGAACGCGGTCAAAAATCCGATGGTTACGAGACCCCCTAACACCCAACCTGCGCCGAACCAGATGATTGCTGCTATCGCCACCACGGCCAGGAGGTCAACGAGCGGCCTGAAGACCGCAAAGATCATCATCTGAGAGAAGCGTGCCATGAAGTGGCTCTCGTTGATCGTGGTGAACTCTTTTAGTCGTTTACGCTCCTGATGGAACATCTGAACCACCTTTATTCCGGAAAGGTTCTCTGCGAGGAAGGCGTTGATGCGTGCAAGGCGAACCCTGACCTTGCGGAACGCGTCCCGGATCGTGCGCCGGAAGATTATGGTGGCCGCGAGCATCGGCGGGAGTATGGCAAAGGTCACCAGTGCCAGGCGCCAGTTGTATACAGGCAGGTAGATTACGAGTCCCAACAGCAGGAAGGCGTCGTAGAAGAAGCTTGTTATGACCTCTGAGAAGAACTCGTTTAAGGCCTCAACATCGTTTGTGGCTCTTGTAACAAGCCTGCCCACCGGGTTGCGGTCGAAGAAGCGGACCGGCAACCTCTGCAGATGGGCAAAGATCCCGGTTCGCAGCCTGTGCATCGAGCGCTGCCCGGCTACGGTTGTCAGGAAGATCTGGGCGAAGCTTGCGATAAGACGGATGAGAACAATCCCAATAAAGAAGATCCCCAGCCGTATGACCCCTTGCCAATCATCGCTTCTCAGGAAAGCAAGAACCTTGCTTTCGAATTTCGAGAGGTCTTCGTACGGAACGAGTAATTTCTCCTTCCCGGCTGGCCGGTAGCCCTTAATCCCCTTCTGCGCCGCTTTTTTTCGGTCCATGAGGTAGTAGTTCAGGCTATCGGCAAAGTTGCGCGGTTCGATCTTAGAAAGGCGCTCCTGGGGCACGGCATAGAGGCTGTCTTCTATTGGATAGACAAACTTTGCGTGTTTTTCGGCCTGTTCTGGCGAAAGATAAAGAAGCCTTGCGCTTGCCCTTATGTGGCGGTCGATAGCACGCTGGATAATAACGGGCAGGGCGATCTGTCCGGCCATGAGCAGAAGACCCAGCGAGCCGGCTACAACAAGCATCCACCAGTCGCGCTGTAGATAACTCATCAACCGCTTGATGATCCTTGAATCGTATATCTTGCCGAGTTTTTCCTCTTCAACCGTGATCATTACGCTATCCCCTGGAGTCTTGCGAAAAGCGCATAAAGGCCGTCTTTGGCTAATAGCTCGGAGTGCGTTCCTCGCTCCGCGATCCTGCCCTCGTCCAGCACCAGTATCTCGTCTGCGAACGCCAGGCTGCGCGGTCTTGCCGAGATGATGATCACCGCACGAGAACTCATTATCTCTTTGAGCGCGGTGAGGATCTCTATCTCCTTATCAGCGTCTACCGCCGAGAGTGCGTCGTCAAGTATAAGTACCTTTGGTTCTGTAAGGACGGCTCGTGCGATTGTAAGGCGCTGTTTCTGACCGCCTGAGACGGTTACCCCTCTCTCCCCCAGGACGGTATCGTAGCCTTTGGGAAACTCGATTATCTCCTCGTGTATCCCTGCTATCTTGGCCGCAACCTCGACCTCCTTCTGCTCAACCTCACGTTCCACGCCGAAAGCAAGGTTCTCCGTAACCGTCTGGGAGAAGAGGAAGGTGTCCTGAGGCACCATGCCTATCGCACGCCTCAGGACCTCCAGTGGGAGTTGATCTATTGAATGCCCGTCAACGGTGATGGTTCCTTTGGGCGCTTCATACAGCCTGGGGATCAGCGAGACAAGGGTTGACTTGCCCGATCCTACGGTCCCGATTATCCCGAGCACCTTCCCCGGAGCCAGGTCAAAGCTTATGCCCACAAGTGCCGGGTGATCGGTTCCAGGGTACTGGAAGGTCAGGTTCTTGAAACGGACATGGCCCAGGATCTCCTTGAGTGGTAGTGTGCCGGAGGTATCGGCGATCTCCGGCTTTGTATCGAGCAGGGTATTGATTCGCACCATCGAGGCCGCGCCGCTCTGCAGGAGGTTTATTACCCATCCTATGGCGATCATCGGCCATATAAGCATCCCGAGGTATGCCTGGAAGGCAACGAAGTCGCCCACGGTCAACCGGGTAAGTATGACCAGCCGGCCGCCCAAGAGAAGGATCAGGACGAGCGAGAGGTTGGAAAGGAACATGATTAAGGGAAAGAAAAGACCCCATATCTTGATAAGGGAGATGTTCTTTTTGACGTAGTCGCTGCTCGTATTGCGGAAGCTTTCTGTTTCGCCGGCCTCCTGCACGTAGGCCTTGACAACCCGGATGCCTGTGAGGTTTTCAGTGACCCTTGCCGTCATGGAAGAAAACGCGTCCCGTACCGCCCTGAAGCGCGCGTGCAGGAGCTTCCCGAACCAGCCGATGATGAAGGACATCACTATCAACGGGATCACGGAATACAGGGTAAGCAAACCGGTAAGCGGCCAGCGCAGGGTGGCCATGTAGATGATGGAAAGCACCCCCATGAAGAAGATGTCAAGGATAATAACAAAACCCGGCATCATGGACCTCATGACCGCGTTCAGGTCGTTGGTGGCGTGCGCCATCAGGTCACCCACCTGGCGGGTATCATAGAACGAATAGGAAAGTGTCTGCAGGTGGCGTAGGAGCCCTCGGCGCAGATCGGCTGTCACCCGGATAGCCGTTCCTGAGAGCCAGCGCCGCCAGAAGAAACGCCCCACAGAGATCAAAAGACCTGCAATGAGCGCCGCCACGGCAATGAAAAGGATCAACCTTATGGTTCCGCTGTCCGCAACGATCGATGCTATGGTTGAAGTCACGGCCTGGTAGATGGATTTGGGCAAAAGCGCCTGCATGGCCTCCCCCACCGCGTCGCCCGTGGCAACAATCAGGTCTATAGCCGCACGAATCAGCCTGGGCAGGATGATCTGCAAATAATCAATCACTATAAGGGCAACCGAGCCTACCATGATCTTGAGCACATGCGGCTGTAGATAGGGTAGCAGTGTCTTAAAGGCGCGCAGCCCCTTCCTTTTCGGTTGGCTTTCCTGCATAAGCGTAGAGTCTACTGTTTTGATGACGATTTGTCAACAAAATTCTGCTCCTTTTGACGGCTCACAGCTTACGGCTGACGGCTGACAGCTCACAGCTGACGGCGGTCATTGCACTCCATTAGATAATCTGCGTTCATCTGCGAAATCTGCGGTTAAAGAAAAATGGCTTAAATAATCTGCGTTCATCTGCGAAATCTGCGGTTAAAGAATTCGACTGGCTTGACATCCTTAGTTGCGGGTCTATCCTTAAGCCGAAAGGAGAGCGATGCTTGCACAGTTTACCATCTTCCCGACCGATAAGGGCGAGGGTCTCTCCGGCTACGTGGCCGAGGCGATAAGGATAGTAGACGCTTCAGGATTGTCCTACAAGCTAGGACCTATGTCTACCTCGATCGAGGGTGAATGGGACGAGGTGTTCGGCGTGATCAAGAAATGCCGCGACGCTATGCGCAAGCACTCGAATCGCGTGTATATCGTGATCGCAGTGGACGACCGGGCGGGTGCTGTGAATCGCCTCCAGGGAAAGATACGCTCGGTGGCGGAAAAGCTCGGAGAGGAACCGAAAACTTAGCACCCCTCGTTCTAACATTAATCTAGGGGCGTTAGGTTAAAATCGGCGCTCCTTCGGCGGAGATAAAAAGAGCCGGGGGTATAATGCCCCGGCTCTTTAAATTCTCCTCTGGTTACCCGATCCTGACGTTGAGATCAAGGTTGGTGATGAGCCTGTCAAGAAGCTCACGGAAGACACGGCTGGGGTAGACGGAAAGACGAACCTTCTCGAGTGTCTTTGCGAGTTCCTTGGAAAGTGGACGCATGGCCTGATATATTGAGTGGAATGTCGCGCTGAATCGGATCTCCTCGTTGGTTTCTTTGCTCTTGATAACGGCAACATAGCTGGTCTTTACCCTTACCTGCTTCCCGTCAACGTCCAGCAGCAGCTGCTGCTCATCAACGTCAATAGACAGGTCGCCGTCAAGGTGCAGCTTGCCCGCAGGCTTCTCCACCTTGGCATCCTTCATAACCAGATCCATGAGACGTAGCTTGGCACGAGGGGTCTCAGCCAAACGATCCGACTCGATAAGATCGTCCAGCTCCTCAACGGTGGTATCCTTCATGCTCTTGAGAAAACGCTCGAACTCGCGCAGGCTCGCCCCACGAGCAAGCAGAAATAGAACATACTGATTCAGGCTGATCCGATCCGCAATCGCCTGTTCTGCCAGTGTGCGGTGCAGTGACACAGGAATACGAACGAGAAAACGTCCGCTGAAGTCCTTTGTCATTTTTCTTCTCATGGCTTCTCCTTTGTTTTGGACGGATATGATACTGATGGTGAAAAGTTTGTCAAGAGGTAATCTGTGTTCTTGAAAGAGTGGTAATTTGTCGTTTATGGTTTTTGTATCGCCGGATTTTCAGGTCTAATCGTAAGGTTTTGCTGGGGCTGCAGGTAAGGATCCTCGATCCCTGATCTCGGCATCACTCGTTGCGGGCTGCCGCGGGTAGCGAGGTTTATCCCTGCTCTCAGATAGACCCCGTGCATACCGAACCCTTCGATGGGGTCTATCTCTGAGCCGTCCTGATCGCGCCAAGAGATGTATACAGGGTACAGGTAGCCTGTCTGGATCATCAAACCAACCAGACTCCTTTTGCATAAGGGAAGGTTGAACTGAATGGCAAGTGCAGCGCCTGCGTTGGCCTGCCAGCCTCTTAAAGAGGACCGGTATGGTTCTTCGAGGGCATCCCCCACCTCGCCGCCTCCGATCTCGGTAAGTTCCAGCGCAAATACCGCCCCGCCTGCGTCAAGGCACGGTCTGATCCATACCCAGTCCGCCGGTTTCAAGCCTAGCCCCAGCTCGGCGGATCCTATAGCATATCCAAGGGATGCCGAGAGCGCATCCGCGCTTGTGCGCGAAAAAAGTCCGCCGCCCCAGGCACCCAGCGAGAAAAGACCGATCTCACCACCGCCCTGACCGCCTATAAAATAGAAAGGGCTGCCAAACTCAACAGTTTGAGAGCCACCCAGTATCTCCCGGTTGATTGTGGTCAGGTTGTCGTTCAGACCTTCCACGTCAACCATCATTCCGGCCACACCTAAGCCGCCCCACCCACCAACAGGGTATGCCGAGGTGACCATCACCGACAAGATGCTCAAGACAAAAACCTTCGTCACGCCAGCACGATTCATAGGCCAAGCTTAATCGCCAAACTTGAAGTGTCAAGTCCGCTCAGATTCACGTCTTTACTTGACATCGGGATCGTGATTGACTATACTTCTTTTAATGAATAAGGGCATTGAGAATATACCTCAGAAAATTCGTGACCTATACGAAATTCATGAGTGGAAACATGCGGTAGCAGTGTTAAGCCGGGATTTCCCTCAGGAGTGGAATGATATTCTTTATGTGCTTGAGAATTTCCGTTTACTCCGCTCAAGCATCCTGAAGCCCGGAGGAAGAAAATCTCCTATTTCAGAACGCATAGATGGTATGTTCGCAGCTAGAGGTTGGAAAGAAAGACGTTTTGAAACCTCAATTCATGTTGATGATGAGTCTCACGATTCGCCTACTCATAACGTTGACTACTATAAAAATAAGGTAGCTGTCGAGACAGAATGGAATAACAAAGATCCCTTTTATGATCGTGATCTTAACAACTTCCGCTTGCTCCATCAGCTTGATGTGATTAGTGTAGGGGTTATAATAACGCGTGCGGATTCTCTACAAGATATATTTAAACGACTCGGACCAAAAATAGCAAGGAAATATGGAGCAGCTACAACACACATGAGCAAGTTGATACCTAAGATGGATGGTGGCGGGGCGGGGGGCTGTCCTGTGCTCGCCTTTGGTATTACGAAAAACCTCTACGTTGAGGATTAAAATGACTGCTGCTGAGAACCTAAGACAAAGAATCAAAGGGAAATTCGGAACCATCCTGGCAGACCCGCCATGGCGTTTCCAAAATAGAACCGGGAAAATGGCACCTGAACACATCCGTCTCAGGCGATACCCAACGATGACTTTCAAGGAAATAAAAGAACTTCCAGTGGCTGAATTAGCCGCGGAGCAAAGCCATCTCTATCTTTGGGTTCCTAATGCTCTTATAAAAGAAGGACTAGAAGTGATGGAGAGGTGGGGGTTCACATATAAGACTAACATAGTATGGTTCAAAACCCGTAAGGATGGAGGGCCTGACGGAAGAGGGGTGGGTTTTTATTTTCGCAATGTTACCGAACTTGTTCTTTTCGGAGTCAGAGGAAACCTTCGTACCGACAAATCAGGACGTACTCAAGTCAATATTATTAGAGCTAGAAAGCGAGAACATTCCAGAAAACCTGATCAACTCTATGACATAATCGAAGCTTGCAGCCCCAGGCCTTATCTGGAGCTCTTCGCCCGTCATCCTCGCAAAGGCTGGATGCAGTGGGGGAACGAAATAGAAGAGACTTTAGAGTGATTCCATTACCGATAATCGAAGCACACCCTTAAAGCCCAACACTCTATCAGGAGTTGATCGCCGATCACTACCGGCGCATGGGCCGGTAATAGTTCTTTTAATCGCACCTTCATCTCTCAAAAGGCAGGGGGCAGAATTTCCTTTCCGTGCAACTGTTTTATACAAAGCATCAATCCGATATTGGGCTTATTTAGAACAAGTCTCGATAATACGTAGGATATTTCTTCAAGCAGCACCTGGCACGGTAGATGCTAATAATAGTTCGACACGCTAGAGCCACCAAACCTCCTTTGGTTTTGGGATGTTTGACCAAAGACGCCTTTAACATAGCGGGCCGCGACCGCGGCCCGTTCCTTATATCCTCCCTTTCTCCTGTGGAGAAAGGATCGGAGAAAGAAACAGGTAAGCCAGCCTTTGGGCTGGCTTTTTATTTTCTGGTTGCGATCTTTTGCCCTTCGGCAAAAGGAGCATTTAATCTCGGGGTCCCCGCGCGGCTGCGCAGCAGACGCGTGGGGTGTATTAATCTATTTCCTTCAGTTGTCTGCGGGCCGCGTCGCCGGCCTCGCCAGCCGGATCAAGCGCAAGCGCCTCACGGAAGCTTAAGCGCGCACGCTGCAGATCGTCATTGCGATTCTGGGGCGAGGATCGCGAGCGCTGAAGATACGCAAGTCCCAGGCTTAACTGGACGTCGGCCAGGCCTTCAAAGGAGATCCCGTAGCGATCAACAAACTCCAACACCCACTCGTAGTGGGTTATAGAGCTTGAGTACTTCCCCCTGGCAAGGGATATGTAGGCAAGGGCCAGCCTGGCACGCGTCTCAATTACCGGATTCGGGTAGTATCGCAGGCCGCGCTCAAAGAAGCTGTCCGCTTCCTCTATCCGGCGCTGAATCAGGAAGCGCTCCGCAATCTCTGAGTTGATCTCCGCGATCGCCAACGGGTTGTAGCCTGAGAGCTCAAGCCGGGCAAGACAAACAGGGATGCTGTCGGGTTCAGGGATACCTCGTGAGTA
Source organism: candidate division TA06 bacterium B3_TA06 (assembly GCA_005223075.1). Taxonomy (NCBI): domain Bacteria; species candidate division TA06 bacterium B3_TA06. Next base: position 25,937 of record NJBO01000004.1, read on the forward strand.
GCGCAGAAGAGAGCCGGTCATGCCGGCATGAGAAAGCACTCTCAGGGTATCGCCTATCGCAAGGGCACGTGACAGCGAAGCAAACGCCACCGCTGCCGAGTCGTAGTGCTCCTCGTATGCAAACACAGAGGCCGCAAGAAGCCTTCCTTCAAGTACCCTGTGCGGATCTGTTGTTCTTTCGAGCAAAAGGTTCGTCGCCCACCTTACTGAGTCCGTTTTTCCTCTCTTCAACTGCAAGGCGGCGTATTGCACGGCTCCTTCTTCCCAGAAGATCGTTTCCGGATACTCATAAAGGATCTCTTCCCACGCGGCAAGCGCTGCCCAGCCGTCACCCCGACGGCTGGCGGCTATAGCGGTCCAGTAGAGGCTGTAGGGGGTAAGACGCTCAACCAGCGGCAGCCTTCCTGCACTCTCGCGATACTCCTTCAGTGCAAAGCTCAGATAGGCGGCGGCGGTATCATCCATGGCGAAGCTCAGGTAAGCGGCCGCGGTATCGCAAGCGGCCGCCGTTCCCTTGGCAAGATAACAAAGCCCAAGGCCGTGCAGGGATAGCATTAAAGCCATGGGGTCATAGTAGCGTTCGAGCGCGCGCTCAAAGCGAGAACGAACCTCAACCAGGGAGTCAGGGTCAGCCATGTTCTCCAGTATCCCGTAGACCCGTAACACCTGAACCACCTCGGTCAAGGGATGGGTGTAGGGGATGCGATCAAGCCAGGTCTTTGCCCAATCACGATGCCCAAGACGATAGTAGGCCTCGGCAGCGATGAGCGCCTGCGCCGGAGTCCAGGTGGTGTCAAGTTCACGTGAGATGTAGAAGAGCGCCAGGAGGGCGCGGGCCGGTTCCTCCCTGCGGTTGTGAAGCGCAGCCAAAAGGGTGGCGGCCTGAAGGCGTTCCTCAGGAGAGTGCAGCGAGTCCTCAACAAAGCGAATCAACCCGCGCTCAGGATCGCCCTTGGCAAGAAGGGAGTCTAAAAGTATCTCCACCCTGGGCGGCTCGACCGTCGGCCGCATCGTCTTCATCTCCCAGACAGCGGACAATGGACTCGCACCCAGAATCAAGAGTAAGGCCACTATCCATGTTTTCATAGGTGGTGACGCGCCAGTACCTTTATACCTCACCCTATACTCTAGGCGAGAAATCGAGCTTGTCAATATAAATCGTGCTCCTTTTTACCTTCGGTAAAAAGATCGCAAGGAAAAACGTAAAAGCAGTTCGGGCGCACCTGAAGGTACGCCCCTACGACTCCCATCAAGGGAGGGGTAATTGTTAGTATCGTGATATAAAATCCGGGGGGCCCCAAGCAGAGACGAAGTATCTGCTTGGGGCATTAATTATTCAGGTTTCTATTGCACTCTTCACCGACTACCTCATAATCTAACCATGAAGATTTCACCCTACGCATCCACTGCGTGGCTGCGCAGGGAACCCGAAGGACCGGAGACGGAAGGAGGTACGTATTACTAAACTTCAACTGACCTATGAACTGGCCTCGGAGTTCTGCTCGGCCCTCGGCTATCCTGTGGAAACCGGGCAGGATGCGGTAAACATCCTCTGCCTTGAGGGTGCAGAACCTCTGGGAGAACTGGAGGGTCTAATCGAACTCAACCGCAACACCCCGGATCGCTACAACGACTGCGTGGTGTTATTTTGGCGGGATGCTGATTCATCGAAGAATAATAAAGGTGTGTTACGGGAAGGTGTGTTACGGGTACGGGTGTTACGGGCGACCACCGAGCCGGGAAGATATTACACTCAGATGAGTCCGCATCCCAGAGGTGCGGCCAACCTTGTCTGGGGGCACCACATCTACAAGCGCGGCAGGCACCGCGGGCATCCGGCCCTGGTCTCTGCATCAGGTCTTGACCGTGTCTGGCGCGATAGGGATAAGGATTTTGTTCAGGACATGTCCGAACGCGTCCAGACCGGCCGTTTCGGCATCCACGTGCACGCCGGAGGGACGGGTAAGCAAATCGGTCGCTGGTCTGCAGGGTGCATCGCAATCTGTGGCGGATACGAGGGTGAACCGTACCGCTTCTTTCTAGAGCGGATCGAGCGACATCCGGGCAAACTCATCCGCCTGACCCTGTGGGGTGCTCGGGATCTAGGCAATTGGATGAAGACACGTGGACAGCCTGAGGAACCTTATGCCTCAGGTATGTGTGTTACGGGTGTTACGTGTGTTACGGGTTGGCGTCCGACCCTGAGATACGGAATCCGCAACCCCTGGGTGGCGCGGATGCAGAAGCTTCTTAACCATCGTATGGATTCACGGTTGGTTGTCGACGGGGACTGGCTTTCGCGTACCCAGGAGGCTTTCCTTTACTTCCAGCGTGAGAATGGGTTGAAGGTTGACGGGATATGCGGACCCCTCTCATGGGGGAAACTTTCACCGCGCGTGGACCCCGAAGAGGGTAATGAAGGAAATACATAACCTAGAGGTTATTATGAATCGGAGGTTCACCAATGATCATTGAACACGTTGCCAAGGCGTACGAGGCGATCTCTCTCTCCCTCAAGCGCTGCAGCCGCGACAGCATCAACAGCGATCTGCTCGATGCGCTCGAAGAGGCGCGAGAGAACCTGCGCAAGGCGCTTGATGAACTGAAGAGTGTGCAGTCAGACGACCGGAAGTTCTACGACGCGATCTTAAAGTATTCGCTGTCAAAGAAGGCTGAACTGGGCGATAACATCTCAGACATCCTGCGTTTTTTGGAGCAGGTGAAATGAGATGAGCGTCCTGGGCCTGGTGCGCGAGGTTGGCATTCCGCTTGCGCTTTTGATTGCGGCGGTGATTGCCCTGTGGCGCGCCTGGCGCCTGGAGAGACGTATGAGAGAACGCGATTTGCAAAAACGCCGGCAAAGGCTTCTCGCCCGTGAAGACGAGCTGTATTTTATCTATCGGCAACTTGCCCTGCGCGAACTTGCCAATCTCGTCGAGGGCAGTGTGTCTAAAGAGGAAAGACATTGAAGAAGAGAGCGACGAATGACCTGGGATGTTTCCGCCGCAAGGCGATAAGCGATCTCGAGCGACTCAAGTGCAGGTATCTAAGGATGGTTCACCTCGCGCCTAAGGACGATCCCGAGCTGGGAAAGCTTGAGAAGGCGGTTCGGCTCCTGCCCGGGCTTCTGAAGACCGAGGAGAGTCTTTTGTCCTCTGAGCTGAAGGAAGCGCAGCGCAAGAGTTTGGAAGAGAATCTTGAACCGCTATTCACGATCCTTCGCCGGGTACTGGGCGCTGATTTCGATCGCAAAAGGGAAGATATACTCGCGGCGCTCGAGGACGAGCTGAAATCCAATGGTTCGCGATAGGACCCTGCTCCGTGACTTCCTCGAGCGCCTGCGTGCCTCAGCACCCCTCCTTGCGCGTTACCGCACGGACCCTGCGCTCTTCTTTACCGAGCGTGGGGTCCGGTTCTTTGCCGAATTCAAGAGACTATTTGATGATCTTTACTCACTCAAGACACGCAAAGCCGTGGTCTTAGCGCCGCGAGGGGGAGGCAAGACCTTCGGGGCTGCGCTTCTGGCAACTGCCTTCTTTTTATTCAAGGATTTCGACGTGGGCATAATTGCAGGTTCCGAAACCCAGGCGCTCACCCTCTTTTCATACATCGCGGAGTGGCTTGCGCTCCCGGAGACCGAGGAATCAATTGATCGCCTGAGACGAAGTGACCTCGTGGGAATCGACGGCAACCGGATCGTGGCAAAGACCGCCTCGGCGCGCTCCATCCGGGGTATGCACCTTGGCCGGGGCAAGCGCGGGGCGCTCTTAATAATCGACGAGGAGGCCGAGGCGGACGAGGATGTTGTCAGGGCAGCACGATATACCGTCCGGACTGCCGATCCAGCCCTGATCCTTCGTTCCTCCACCTATCACAGATTAGTCGGCAGCTTCGCGAGACTCGTCGAAGATCATAAGTCCCAAGGCTACGAACTTTACCGCTGGTCGAGCTTTGATATTGCAAAGCCCTGTCCTTATGACTGTAAGTCGTGTCCTGTCAATGAGTTCCGCAGCCGCTACTGTAAAGGCAAGGCCAAGGAATCGGATGGCTGGATAGAGGCAGATGAGATCATAGGCGAGTGGCAGGATACCAACCGCGAGACGTTCGAGGTGGAGGTGATGGGGATGCGCCCTGCCTCTGCGGGCTGCGTTATCGATCCTCAGGCTATTGATAGAGCCGTTATCAAAGAGGGTGAGGTGAGGGACGATGTGTGTTACGGGGGGTGTTACGGGATAGACTGGGGGTTTGCCGGGATGACCGCGGTGGTGGTGCTGGGGATCAAAGGCGATGCGGTTCACGTGCTTCACACCGAGGCGTTTCACCGGCACGGGATAGACACCATTGTCCAGCGTCTAAAGGAGCTGCGCGATCGTTTTGGTCTAAGGGAGGTCTACGCCGACTCCTCTCATCCCTTTGAGAACTTAAGGCTCAGGGATGAAGGCTTTGCGGTATGGGGGCCCTCCTCGCCCTCCTCAGAAACACTTGGGGTACCGTTTGTCAGTTTCAAAGAGGAAGGGGTAGCCATCCTTTCCTATCTGTTTGAGAAGGGACGGATTCGCATCCCTGAGCGCCATACTACCCTTATCCGCCAGCTGCGCACCTGGCGGCGGGACGCGCAGGGCCACATTATAAAGAAAGCAGACCACTTCCCTGACGCGCTTATATCCGCGATGATGAAACTCAAGCTTCAGGGGATAGGTGTAAGCCGAAGGCCTCGTCTTCATACAACCTCTAGACGCCGTTTTAGTATAACTCAATCCTGACGCGGGGTCCCCACAAGGAGACGCTTGTGCCCAGGTTGGGTGAAGTATCCTTGTGTGGTGCTTACGACCACTTCCCTGATGCTCTCCTAACAGCAGTGATGAGGCTGAAGGTCCAGGGGGGTGCTTCTCGTGAGTTTCGATTAAGGATCTTTGCTCGTCGTGTGTTTCTTTCACCACTGATTAAGTCGCAATAATATTGCGTTGGCGTATTTTTTATGAATTAAAATAAAAAGAGGCACGGTTCTGGACCGTGCCTCATCGATGTTTCAATTATGGAGTTTTCAGGAAAGAGAAGCTCGAATACGATGCCCCACCGAGGGCTCGAAGAAGCGAATGCCATGCCCGCCGTATTCTTCTTGGGCCAGCAGCCTCAAAGAGCTGCTCACACGGTGGACGAAGAGTTCTACAACCACGTCCTGGGTTGTTGGATCGCCTTTCACATGAAGACCCCTGACGTCTGGATGGTTGAGCACTAACATGTTTGACCCAAACTCAATGATCACATTGCTAAGCAAGCTCTCTTGGTAGTGAGTAAGTTCTCTTAGCTGCCGTTGTTGATCGTTGATTCGTTCCATCTTCTCCTCCTTTCAACATACTATGTCCTTTTACTTCAACAACTTACCTAAGTCTGCGGTGGTGGTAGCGGTTCAGGATTTGGAGGCTCAGGATCCCCTCCTCCTCCTCCTCCTGTACCGAAGGTATCCTCAGGATCCGCTATATAAGCGTGATCGCCGGTTGGTGAATCCAAGTGCCAAGACGTTGTAGCCGCGACCAATGGAACCACCAGTCCCATAACCGTTAGGATTAAGAGTGCTACCACGACAAGTTTCTTCCATGTTCTCTGCGTTCTCTGCATATTAGCCTCCTTTTGTTTTGCAGGTTGCTCAATTGCAGGAAATGGCAAAGCAAATCAAGGGCCAATTCTATAAGCTTTTGATTTTAAGTGGCTTACAGATATATGCTTGACAGTGAGGAGGTTTTGGGGATGTAAAGTGTCACATATTTGCGACACCTGTATATCCATATACTGTTAATAGTCAACCAAAAGGCCACTTGAATGTGCAGGGAAACTGTCACAATATTGTGACAGTTCTATTCTGGTTTACGGGGGATGTTGTAGCCCTTCAGTAAGCGTGAGAGGTGCTGACGGGAGATGCCAAGACGCTTTGCGGTTCGTGTTACGTTGCCCCTGGTCTCAAGCAGGGTGTATCTTATCATCTCCATCTCCTCGATTTGGCGGGCCTCGCGCAGGGTTTTGGTGGTATGTGGCACCACCGGGAAGAATCGCTGATCCAGGAGGTCGCGTGTAATAACCCTGCCGCGGGCCAGCAGGATTGCGCGTTCAATCACATTTGCAAGCTCCCGGATGTTGCCTGGCCAGGGGTAGCTAATGAGGGCTTGCATTACATCATCCGCTATCTCTGTTACGTTCTTGTTAAATTCAGTCGAGGACTTTTTAAGGAAGAAGTTGATAAACTCCGGTATGTCTTCCCTTCGTTCGCGCAGAGGGGGGAGTGTAAGTGTAAAAGTGCTTATACGGAAGTAGAGATCGTCGCGGAAGCGTCCTTCACGAACCTCCTCCTTGAGGTCGCGGTTTGTTGCGACGATGAACCTGAGATTGACACGTCTTTTATTCGATTCTCCAAGGCGGCGGATTATCCGTTCTTCGATCACCTCCAGTAGCTTGGCTTGCATGGCGAGGGATGTGTTGGTGATCTCGTCAAAAAAGACGGTTGAGCCGTCTGCCGCCTCCAGAAGACCCAGACGGTCCTCGGTCGCCCCGGTGTAGGACCCTTTGCGGTGTCCGAAGAGTTCGGACTCAAAGACCCCTTCCGGAAGGACTCCGCAGTTTATGGAGCAGAACCCCCGTTCACGCCGTGGGCTTTGTTCATGCACCATGCGGGCAAACACCCCCTTGCCTGTACCTGTTTCTCCCTCAAGAAGGATGTTGGTGTCGGATTGAGCTATCTGCTCAAGTTGGCTGCAGAGTTTGGTTATGGCAGGTGAGGTGCCTATAACGATCCCTGACTTTCCCAAGGTTTGTCTTTTGCGAGCGAGCACTAACTCCTCCCTCAGTCTTGCAAACTCAGCCGATTTATCGATAGTTGCCGCAAGGAGATTGCCAAGCGCCTCGAAGTAGAGGGTCTTCTCAGCGTCAAAGAGACCCATCTCGCGGCTGTCCAGATAGATGGTTCCTATCAACTTCTCACTCGTTCTGAGGGGAATACACATGAGTGAGCGGATATCACTCAACATGATGCTCTTGGAACGGTTGAATCGTTCATCCTTGGTAGCGTCAGGTGTGTAGATGGGCTTCAGTCCCTGTTGAATGCGTCGGACAACGGTCCGTGAGATACGTCGGGCATCGTGCGTGGTTGGTGTGTCCATTCGTTTTGAGGCCACCGAGTAGAGCTCATCCTCATCCATCATAAAAACCATCCCACGTTCTGCTTCGGTTAGCTCCAGAACTATAGCGAGAAGATCGAGCATGAAGTTTTCTTCGCCAAGGCGGTAGTTGATCAGTTCACTTACGTGCCTGAGACCCTCGAGATACTTATAGGAAAGACCGGATTGCCTCCGCCAGTCTGCGAAATGCCTGGCGCGAAAGCCTTTGATACGTTCAAGCTCCCTTCTCGCTCCGATACGCTCAAAGATTATCTGAGCCTCCTCCCACGTCGAGATCGCCTCCTCTGAGTAACCTTTTTTCTCAAACATCGCCTCCCCGATTGTATAGAGGCTGAGCCCCTGCTCGTAGAGTTCCTCATGAGACCTTAATAGTTCAGCACTCTGGTGAAGCCGTGTTAATCCCTCATCGAACTTCCCGGCGGCTATCAAAGCCCGCCCCAGGAGGCGAAAAGCCTCACCAAGTATGTCATCGAAACTAAGCTTTCCTATCTCCCTTACTAACTTGGATGCGGATTCCAACGCAAGGGCACTCTCGTTCTCTCCAAGGAGAATCTCCACCTCCAGCAAACCGACGTTTAATCTCGCGTATACATCGCCTATTGTCTTCAAGAGCAAGTTGCACCTCTCCAGAGAGTTCTTAGCTTCATCATAGTTTCCTGCGGAGATATCCATACGGCAGAGCTTCATCTGGATCCATAAGAGGATGGTTTCGTCTTTGCGAGCCTCGGCAAGGGCCTTTGCCTTCGCAAGCATACGTTCTGCCACAAGTGACTTGCCCTGCAGCCTGTAGAGGTCTGACCAACTATGTAGGATGTAAGCGGCAAACGAGCTTGCAGACACAGCCCCCTGAAAGCCTTGCCAGAGCTCACGGTGTATTCTGCAGGATGCAGCCCAGTCTCCAAGGTCCCTCGATCGTTGGGCCTCGAACAAACGAAGCAAAGCCACCTGGTATTCGTCGTTGAGCTTGCCAAGTAATTCGATCGCTTGTCGTGCTACACACCGAGCCTCTCGGTAACGCCCTGCGGTGGAGAGAAGCTTGGCTTTTTGACGCAGAACCTCGGCGGTGAGGATAGGATACTCCATCTTCCTGGTTAGCCATAGGGCCCGTTCTACGTGGTCTTCTGCATCCTTAAGTTTCCCAAGGCTCTTTAGTATATCGGCCACAAGAAGCGCTGTTCGACAGATGGCAGCTTTGTCCTCGGCCCCCTCGCTTAGTTCAAGGGCTCGCCGTGCATATTCGAGTGCCCCGGAAGGATTCCCCTTAAGGAAGAGCGTCCACGCCAGATCGTATTGAACGCTGCGTTGCTCGTAGGATGAGGAGGCGATCTTTCTGTTTTGTTGGAATAAGCGTTGAGCTTCATCAAGTTGTCCACGATCGAGGGCGTTCCATCCGCGTGCGGCAAGCAGTTGGCATTTAAGTGCGCTGGAGGAATCCTTGAGGAACTCTTCACTGCGGTTGAAGAAATCATCCGCTCGATCGAGATCCTTCACCCTTTGATAGGCCAGGCCTATTCGCAGCATGAGATCCGCTTCGCGCTCGGGTTTGGCTTCAACCAGAGGCAGGACCTGGGTGTAGAACTCCTCCGCCTGGCGGGCGTTATGTTCGATGTCTGCTATGCGCCCCAGTTTAAGCAACATCTCCCTTCGTTCGTTTCTGGCAGGTTTACTTCTCAGAGCATTCTTAAGGAACACGCGTGCCTGGTTGAAGTCGTAGGTGGCGGCCAGACGCTTAGCAGCTGGAACCAGATAGCGGCGGGCTTTTACCCCCACGCCTGCCTTAAAGTAAAGCGAAGCAAGCTGAACAAGATATGAGTTATCCCAGGCTGATGGATCCTCATCCCACGTCTTCCTACACGTAGCCTCCAGCGCCTCGGCCAGTTTTCTACTCAGGGTTTTTTTATCTTCACCTGTAAGTTCAGCCGATGCATATTGCCTTACAAGATCGTTCTGGGGCTCATAGTGAGGGACGTCACGGTAAAGGAAGGAACGCACAAGACCCACGTTGGTCAGGTTCAAGAGAATCAATGGGGTATCCGATTTGCCCAGAGCGCTCTGTAGCAGCGCAGAGGGCAGGGATCCATCAACCGTTGCCAGCGCCGAAAGAACCAGTTTTGATTTCTTGCTGAGCCTTTTGATCCTTGCACCCAGCCGCTCTGTCAGCTTTTTAGCCAGGCTCTTCTCTTCAGCAGGGGATTTGTAGAGCCATCGCTTCTTCCTATACAGCCATCCCTCATGGTAGAGCACCTCGAGAAGTTCACCCATACGCCTTGGGTTCCCCTCCCCTATCGATGCCAGAGCACTTGCAAGTGGGTGTTTTTCACGAAGGCCTTCGAAGGTTCGGGAAACCAGCTCAAGGATCGTTTCTTTATCCAGAGGTTTAAGCTCGATCCTTGAGGCCGCAGGGTAGATTCGCTCAGGAACCGCTGCAAGGATGATGCCCAGCTTGCCGTCAAAACCGCGGGCAAGAAAACCAAGGCACTCCTCCTCATCAGTGGACAGGTCGGTGGGTGCGTCTATCATCACCGCATCGAGTTGTGCCTTGCTCGTGGCCTGGAAGATCCTCTCGTAACGGTGTTCCTTCTCCTCAGCCCGGCTCTGTTCCCCCTCAAGGCCCAGTGCAGCGGCCAGATGTTCTATAATGGAAAGGTGGCCTGCGCGGCCTGTAACGAGCAAGGTGTTGCGGTTTTGGACCAAGGCACGGAACCGAAACTCCCTCAGTAAACGCGACTTGCCGATCCCGGACGCCCCTCCAAGGAACACGACACTTTTTTCTTCAAAGATCAATCTCTCAAGCTCAGAAAGCTCCTCCTCACGTCCACCGAAGCAAAGCGTGGGGGCAATACCCGGCTGTTTAACCTCGATACCCTCCCCTTTGTTAACCAATCCCTGGATTACGGTTATCACCTCCCCTGCTGTGGGGCGCAGTGCCGGGTCGGGTTGAAGCATCCTGAGGATGAGCTCTTCAATATCATGTTGTTGTCCCTCAAGTTTCTGTTTGCCGAACCCGGGTGGTGTCTTGAATTTCGCCCTGACAAGCTCGTGGAGGGGCTTCTTACCCCACAGCCTTTTCCCTGCCAATCCCTCATAGGCTATCGCTCCAAGTGAGTAGATGTCTGCTGCTGGGCTGATCTCCCCGTCCAGGAATAGCTCGGGTGCCACATAGTCAAGGGTGCCTCGAGGCTTGGCGGTGTGGCTGAGGATATAGTCCTCCGCAAATCCGAAGTCCAGAAGCACCGGCTCACCATCCTCTCGGACAAGGAGGTTGGCGGGTTTCACATCGGCATGAACTATCCCCTCCTGGTGGATGTCTGAGAGGGTGGTTGCCGCTTTGCCCAGAACCCTGAGGAAAAGCTCGATGAATCCTGGCTCTGAACGGTGCTCATCCATGAAGCGGTTGAATGGCTTGCCTTCAATCAACTCCATCGTGAAGTATGGACGCTTCTTATAAAATCCCGTCTCATACACGTGCAGGATCCCGGGGCGATCCAGGCGTGCAAGGATAGCGAACTCCTGTTGCAGGCGGTGCGCCTGGGCTTGCTCTGTGGCAAGTTTGAGCGCCAGCTCATTGCCAGTGGTTTCATCCTTTACAGCCATAACGACGATTCCCGCCCCTTCACCCAGCTTTTTGAGTTGGGTAAAACCGGGTGGCAGGTCGTATTTTTTGCTGCGTCGTTTAGGCATACCTGTAATATAAATGAGACAGAGGCAAAAGTCAACCCCCTTGGGGCCGAGTTATCCACACTGCCGGCTCAATCCCATAATTTTGATAAAATATCGCATCTGATTTAGCTATCATCCCTTCGTAGATAAACCCCACCCTCTTGACAAATCATTCCATCTGACTACAATTCAATTACAGTCAAATTATAGCGGAAGGATTTTAAAAGGAGATCCCATCCTCATGAGCATCATTCTTTGTAAGAGGAAACGGTGAGCCTTTTAGAAAAAGCCAGCGAGGCCTTGAAAAGGGGCGAAAGGTCCTCAGCGCTCGCCTTCGCTTTGGAGGGCATAAAGTACGAATGCTCACCGTCCGAGGCTGTCGAGTTTAACCGGATAGCAGCGGAGGCGCTTCTTGCGCAGGGCCAACTCAAGCGCGCCCGAACCTACGCGGAGATCGCCCGAAAGAACGCCCACCCCACCGGGGATCACCGTCTCGCCTACGCAAGCGCCGTTACCTTGGGAAAGGTCTTTGCCCGAATGAACCACTACGCCGCCGCCGACCAGGTGTGGAGCGAGGCTTTGACCATTGCTGGAGTGGACAAAGATCCGCAACTGCAGGGGCTGGTGCTTTTGAACATGGCCATCCTTGACCAGCGTCGTGGCAACCACCACCGCGCACTCAACACACTCCAAACCGTCAGCCAGAACTTTGAGAAGGCAAACGCCTTAAGACCCCTCGCGGTCTGCTACGGTCGCATGGTGTTTTCTTTCATAGAGGATGGAAAAACAAAGGATGCGACTTCAAGCAGCGAGAAGCTTGAGGAGTTGGCCCAACGTCTGGAAGATAAGAATCTCCTTGCGATAGCCTTCTTCCGAAGGGGTTCGATCTATCTCAAGCAGGAGAGGTTTTCCGAAGCACTCTCCCCCTTCCAGGAATCCACCAAGCTGTTCAGGGAGCTAGGCGATCTCAAGAATCTGGCCCTGGTTCTGTGCGATCTCGCAAGGATCTATATAAACCTGGAGGATATGGATAAGGCCGATCTGCCCATCAAGGAGGCAGCCGAGCTGGCCGAGAAGATCGAGTCCGCGGATGTTTCCTGCAAGGTTAAGATAACCCTGGCGGAGAAGGCCGCCTTCAGCGATTCATGGGATAAGGCGAAAGACCTCTACCATGAGGCCCTGAGGAAAGCCGAGGCGATCAACAACGAGGATCGTTTCCGCGTATTGCATGAGAGTCTTACAGAGAGCATAAGTAAACTCGGATTAAATCTAGCCGGTCTTGAAGATCTACTGGTGCAAGCCAAGGAGGGCTACGTGCGTTTGGGGCTAACAAGGGAAGCGGAAGAGACAGAGCGTTGGCTCGCTCAAATCCCCTGACAGACTAAAAACCTAACCCCCTTAACAACCCAAGGAGGATAACATGAAGCGCGTAGCTTTGGCTTTTGCCGCGCTCGTTTTTTTTGGGCTTATGGTGAGCCCTCTTTTTGCAGATTGCACTGAAGAAGACATCCACAATGCGGTCGCCGAATGGGCAGGTGTTCCACCTGAGCAGGTAACCGACGTAACCCTTCTGGACGGTCTAGGAGGGAAATTATGGCCACAGGACGCCCCACCCCTGATCGCTGACATCGAACAGATGTGCGGCTGCATCATCCCGCCGGAGGTCTACGAGACCCTCGCATACGTTGACGACATAGACGACTTCGTCGGTGTCGATGATCTGAATACTAAACCAAAGCACTAGTTCTGAGCTTCTCCAGGGAAGCCTGCGAAGATCAACAAACCTCAAGGAGGCAAACCAAAAACTAACTTGAACTAAGACCCCAAGCCTGTCAGTGGAGCCCGGTCGGGCTCTAGCCCGGCCGGGGATTTTTTTTTGCCCTTGGTCAACACATCGTTACTAGGCAGTAGAGGGTTGAGGAGAATGCCTTTACCCAAGTGCGTGCAGCTAGGGTACGGGGTGTCACCCCCTCTTTTATTCTCCCCCATCAAGGGGGAGAGGACGATAAGGAGTTTACTCCCCCCGTCGAGGGGAGAAGATGAAGACGGCAGGGAAACCTACTTCCCTCCTTCGAGGGAAGGGGATGGTAAGCCAACCGCCCTTACATATATTACCCCTCCCTTGATGGGAGGGGGCTAGGGGGAGGGTGAGGTTTTAACCCTGGCAATGATCTCTTGGCGCACAGATTTTTTTTACCCTTGACTTGTTTCTTCTGAATGGTAAACTCTACCCTAAAGGAGGATGCATGAAACGAGTTGTTCTGTGCGGGCTTCTGATAGTGGTCGCGCTTTGGGCGCTAGATGCGCGGCTTTCCAAGGCCGACTACTACTACCAGAACCGCCACAAGGATTACAAAGGCTATACCGATCAGATCTACAACCTGTGTAAGGAGGTCCTTTCCGAGAACGCCAACGATGCCGGAGCCCTCTGGCGCATGGCCAGGCTTTATTGTCTTTACGGTGACGACAAGACCTCAAAACAGGATAAGCTTTCCCACTACGAGACGGCCAGGGGTTACGCGGAGAAGGCCAAGGCTGCGAACGCTGCTATCCCCGAGACCCACTTCTGGCACGGGGTAGCCCTGGGACGGATCGGTCAGACAAAGGGTATTTTGAACTCCCTTTCCCTTGCCGGACCGGTAAAGAACGCGTTCCAGAAGGCGCTGGAGATCAACCCCGACTTCACCCCTGCGATGGACGGGCTGGCCATCTGGTATCTTGAGGTGCCGGGTTTTGCAGGCGGCGACATCAGCAAGTCCATCGAGTACCTGAAGAAAGGTATCGCTATCGATCCCAACTATACCCTGCTCTACGTTGACCTGGCCAAGGTGTATATAAAACAAAAGGATTACTCCGCCGCTCGTGCCCAGCTCAAGAGGTGCCTGGCGGTTACGAATCCCAAAAATCCCGCGGACTTCTACCTTGACGACAGGCCAGAGGCGGAAAAACTCCTTGCCGAGATAGAGGGTAAATGAGCGTCTTCTTATCCCTCCTGATGCTTGCCGCCCCCAGAGAGGCTGCCCAACAGATGCCGCTGCAACCTGTGGTTCCAGAGGTGAATCCGGAGGAGTTCAGTCGAGTTATAGGCCCCCTTGTTTTCCCTGCGCCGGTTGTTGGAAGGATCAGGATAGAAGGCAACAACATCACCCGCGAGGGTATCATCCGCCGGGAGCTTACCTTTGGACCGGGCGATACCCTGTACCCGGAGGCGGTCGAGGAGACCCGCAAAGCCATACTGAGCACCGGTGCGTTCGGCAGTGTTGACATCAAGGCGGTTTATCCTGACGCGGAGAAGAGTGACGTAGTAATCACGGTCGCTGAACGCCGCTTCCCCCTGCCTTATCCCATAATCGGCATAGACGCCTCCACCGGATTCTACCTGGGTGCGGGCGCGCTCTACCCCAACCTTGCAGGCCGAGGTATCAGGGTTGACGTTGGAGGCGAGATCGGGTTCCGGTTCTCCACGCCTCGCTGGAAGGGTTATACCTACCTGGGATTCCCCTTGACCCATTCACGCTGGCACGCCGAGGGAGCGGGCTATGACTTCAGCTACTTCTGGCGCAAGGACGCAGAGATCGTCCGCTCGGAGCATCGCGTAAGCTATGAGCAGAAGTTCCGCATCCTGCGCCCGCTGGTCACCGCCCTTGAGGTGGGATTCCTGCAGACCAAGGCATTCGGCAGGGATTCTCTTACCCCGCTTCCCACATTCTCACCTGATACCGTTGACCGCTCCGTCTTCCTTCATCCCGCCATAGAGCTTGATCTGCGAGATGAACCAGCCGACCCGCAAAAAGGTCTTCACGCGGTGGCAGAGTTTTACTACAACCCTGGCTTCACCGAGGGCTTCCAAACTCAGCGTGCCTGCTCCCTCTCTGTTGCAGGATACATACCGGTGGGCAAGAACGTTTTAGCCGCAAACCTCTGGACCTACCAGCAGCTTGACTCCATCCCTCGCTACCGCACGCTTTACGTGGGACATTGCAGGGTCGTGCGCGGGTGGGCCGACACCACCCAGGTGGGACCCTCGCTTTCGGTTGCCAGTCTGGAGCTGCGAAGATGGCTTGCTGAGTATCCGCTGCCCTTCCTTGGTGGGCTAAAGCTCGAGATCGGCGGCAACCTGTTCTTCGACATAGGTGCTGCTCACCAGGCCGGTCTGCCGCCTTTCTATCTGGCAAAGGTCAGAGAAGACCCACACGACGGTCTCCTTATGGGAACCGGTTTCGGCATCGCTCTGGAAGCGGCAGGGATGGTCGTCAAGGCGGAGATCGCCTACGGGATAGGCTCTCAGACCGGTGCCTTGGCCTTCCTGCCCGTGCCCATCCGCTTTCCCGTCTACTTCGGCTGGAGGTTTTAATAGTCCTCCTTTTCGCCTGCGGCGAAAAGATCGGAGAATATCTTGGTGGTTTTTGGATTAACGCCCAAAACCCCTAACTGTAATTGTGGGTTCTTCTGAAAGACGAGTCCTTCGTTTTGTTTCAGGGTTTCGCACATTAGTACTTGCGTCTTTTTTGATTTGGATTAAACTTAGGTCTTGTGGATATTTCAGGAATAAGGGATACCCATGCGAAAGCCTGAAACAATGGTAATCCATTACTTCAGACCGCCTGATCGCAGGCTTGATATCGAGGCCGACCTCCTCTATCAAGACGACGAGGTGATCGTTACCTCCCACATCCTTTGTGGTGCCTCCAAGCCACTGGTAATAGAGGGCGAGACCGTCATAGACAACGGCTACAGGGCCGTGTTCGCCGAGTATCGAAAACATTGGCACGACGTGGCGAAAATATTCAGACCTGAGGGGACTGAGCAGGGTTTTACCGGTTACTACGCGGACATCAACACCCCCTCGGAGGAACGCGACGACGGATACTGGACCAAGGACCTGTTTCTCGATCTCTGGATCTCCCCGGATCGCTCAAAGATCGTTGTCCTGGACGAGGACGAGTTTGCAGAGGCGATCGGTAACGGCTGGATCACCGAAGATGAGGCTCGCTCGGCAAAAGCCGAGCTGGATCGCTTAATCAAACGCTTCCATCAAGGAAGTTTTCCTCCTGCTTTATTGGAGCGCTTCTCATGATTAACCTCCTTCTTCTCCTCTTATCGGTCAGCAAGACGTTCACCATCCGTGTCTTCGCCGAGGAGCGACCGCCGCAGGTGGTGATCTCCTCAACCCAGGGCACTTACAGGGTAGCAGCCGATGGGAGTTCCCTTCTGGTCAACGGCAAGCGGGAACGATACTTCCAACAGATGGAGGCAACACGCTACACCATCACCGCGGGAGAGATCAAGCGAAGCTACGCCGGAGGTTTTACCTTCTATGCATCCGAGGGCGAACTCGTTATTCTCAACTACATCCCGGAGGAGGATTACCTGGCGTCGGTGGTGGCAGCGGAGATGCCCGAAGGTGGTGCCGAGGCACGAAAGGCGCAGGCCATAGTGGCAAGAGCCTACGCATACAATAAAATGGGTGGTCACGATGTGGGGTATGACCTCCTGGACAGCCAGGACTCCCAGGTCTACCGCGGCCTGCCCACCGACTCCGCATCGCTTCAAGCGGTGCGCGAGACCGAAGGGCTTGTCTTAGGATACAAGCAAGAGATTGCAGAGGTCTACTATCACTCCACCTGCGGCGGGATGGCCCTTTTGCCCTCCGATCTGTGGGAAGGAGCAAAGGATCAGCCCTATCACCACAGGAGGATAGATACCCTGTGCTGCAACTCCCCTTTTTACGTATGGGATGATACCTTCCGGTTGGACAGTTTGGTCTTTAATCTAGGTCTGGATGTGCCGATTGATTCCATCCATCTGTTGAGGAGATCGGATACCGCCCTGACCCCTGTCAAGGGATTTATCTTCTACGCGCCCGACTCTAGCTTCTTCGCCTACAACGAGGTGGTTAACCTCCTCGATCACCGGCCCAAAACCCGGCGCTTTGAGGCTGAGATCGCGGACAACCTCCTTATGATCCACGGACACGGCTACGGGCACGGTGTTGGGATGTGTCAGTTCGGTGCCATGGCCCTGGACAAGGCGGGTGCGGGCTACCGGGATATACTCAGCTACTACTTCCCCGGTACCGAGATCCTTGCGCTGTCTCGCATCTCAAAAGGGGTGAAGTGATCTAAAGGCCGTGTGAGTGACAGTCGAACCGCTGTGATTTTAATCAAGGAGGACGAATGGCGGAAGATTGGCAAGAAAAGGTGAACGAGCTCTACAAACAGGGTAAGCACGAGGAGGTGCAGGAGATTCTCAAGGAGGCGGCGGCCGTAAATCCCCAAACTTCTGAAGATTACGTGAAGCGAGGCACGGCGCTTTCGTTTCTGGGACGCAGGGAAGAGGCGATGGTCGATTTCGAGAAAGCAATTGAGCTTGATCCTCGCAACGCGGAAGCGCACATGCGCCGGGGTGACATAGCGTTGTGCTCCGGTAAACCACAGGAAGCTCTGGCAGAATGTGATGAAGCGATTCGACTCGCGCCCGATTGTCAGGACACCTGTCATTCCAAGGGTAATGCGTTGATTGCGTTGGGTCGTTACGAAGAAGCCGTAACCTATTACCAGAAACTTGTAAAACGTCTTCCAGACTATAAGGATTTCTGGGAGTTAAATCGAAGCTGGGTTCTCAATGAGTTGAATAGGCACGTTGAAGCTCTTGATATATTGAAAACCATCGATCCTTCGAATATAAGACCTCTTCCTTCTTATGCCTATTACTTGCATCTGGCGGGCACTCTGACCCTTTTAGCACGGTATGAGGAAGCCCTGGGTGCTCTCGAAGAGGGAATGGAGCGCATTCGATCAGAGGAGGGATGTGTGCCTTGCTTTGTGGGCAACTGCTGGCGGACTCCGCATCTGGAACCCCTGCGTAACCCGCCCTACCGGAAGAGGTTCGAGGGGATAGTTGGTTCCCCTCCCAACACGTAGAGGAGGCATGTGGGGCAGACTCTCCAGTCTGCGTAAAAATGAAGCCGGGCCGACCTAAAGGTCGGCCCCTACGTTTTTCTGCGATCTTTTTGCCTTGGGCATATACTCTGTCAACCGAGGCTCTACGAAAAGGTAAGGCCAGCCGAAAGGCTGGTCTCAAATCTCAAACTGCGATCTTTTGTTGCAGAGCAACAAAAGGGGCATTCTCATCGGGGTCCCCAAGCGATTACGAAGCAATCGCTTGGGGTTCTATTTTATCAGCGCGTTCGCGATGACCTGGCGCTGGATCTGGTTCGTGCCCTCGTAGATCTGGGTTATCTTCGCGTCGCGCATGTACTTCTCAGCCGGATACTCCCTCATGTAGCCGTAGCCGCCCATTATCTGCACCGCGTCGGTGGTAACACTCATCGCCATATCCGAGGCAAACAGCTTGGCCATCGCCGACTCCTTGGCAAAATCCTTGGCACCGGCATCTATCATCCTTGCCGTGGCGTAGACAAGCGCGCGTGCAGCCTCGATCTGGGTGGCCATGTCGGCCAGCATGAACTGGATACCCTGGAAGGATGTGATGGGCTTTCCGAACTGCACGCGTCCCTTGCCATAAGCCAATGCTTCATCAAATGCACCCTGAGCGATCCCTACCGCCTGAGCGCCCACGCCTGGTCTGGTGCGGTCAAAGGTCTTTAGGGTGATAATAAAACCCATGCCCCGCTTTCCTAAAAGATTCTCCTTGGGTATCTTGCAGTCCGAGAAGATGAGCTGGGTGGTCTTGGATGCCCGGATGCCCATCTTGTCTTCCTCTTTGCCGAACTCGAAGCCTGGGGTGCCCTTCTCCACAACCAACGCCGACACACCGCGTGCGCCGCGCTTAGGATCGGTGACAGCAATCACCGTGTATATCTCGGCCACCCCGCCGTTGGTGATGAACTGCTTGGTGCCGTTGATTACAAAGCCGTCGTCTGTCTCTTTTGCCGTGGTCTTGATGTTTGCCGCGTCAGAACCGGCCTCGGCCTCGGTAAGGGCAAACGCGGCGTAGGATGCGCCGTCCGCGATGCGGGGAAGGAACCGCTGCTTCTGTTCCTCTGTGCCATAAAGGATTATAGGCATACAGGCCAACCCGTTGGCTGCGTAGGTGGTGGCCACACCAGCACAGATGCGCGAAAGTTCCTCGGCCACGATGCACATCTCCATGCATCCGCCGCCCAGACCGCCGGCCTCCTCAGGGACGAACACACGCAACAGGTCAGCGCGCGCCAGCTCCTTCATTATCTCTTCAGGGAACTCGCCCTTCTCGTCAAGCTCGGCGCGGACGGGTTTCACCTTCTCCTCTGCAATCTTTCGCGCCAGATCGCGTATCATCACCTGTTCTTCAGTAAGAAAGTAATCCATCAACACTCCTTTGGTTTCAGCCCAAACTTACTGTTTGCCAAATTTCCATTCTAATTATACGGGACAGAGGAAAATTGCAACCAGGTAACGTTGTGGGAGCGCTGTACAATTCAAGAGAATTAGAATAACGAACGGAACAATTCAAATTTTCGGCCCTAAATTGGAATTGTTATCTCCCATTCGTGACATCGATAAAGAATAATCGTTATGGAGAAAATGTCAATCCAAATTGCAATCTCACGGTGCGCGCCAGAGATTTTCGCGATTCTCGTCTTTCACAAATATGACCGGCTCGGTGTTGGGCAGCACGGCAAGCCCGATTCGGGTGCGGCGGTTTACGTCCTTGAGATACAGCCCAGGCAGGGCATTGGTGAGAACACCCAGGATCACTCGGGTATTGCCCCCCTGATCCATAAATCGCAGGCTCGAGGTGCCGTAGTCGGCCACGCCCAGCATCGTGCGGGTGAGGCCTAAGGTGTCAGCGAACTTTAAGACCGCCCCGCTATCGTCAACATAGAGTCTTGCCCTGCTCATCCCGGTCCGATCCTTCAGCACAAACTTGTGGGCTGCGATCTTTCTCGGCACAATCAAGGGCACAAACTTCTCAACAACTATGAATCCTATGAGTACAACAAAGAGGGCGAAGCTCACCCACATCCAGATTTTGCTCCGGCGCTCAACCTTTTCCAATCTCCTGGTAACCTCCTCGATTCCCGGTTTTGCCATGAGGCCTCCTTTGGTTGTCAGTACTCGATTCCCTTCCTTCCCTTAACGCCCTTCTTGAAGTAGTGCTTCGTTTCCAGCATCTCGGTGACCAGGTCTGCGGCTTGTATTAACTCCTTGGGAGCATCCCTGCCGGTGCAGACCACCTCCAACCCGTGCGGGCGGTTGATGATAGCTTCCATGACCTCGCCTCTATCCAAGAGACCAAGAGACAGCACCTGACAGAGCTCGTCCAGGACCAAAAGGTCAACCTGCTCCTCGCCCTTGAGATAACGCAGCCCCTCACTCCAGCCCCGGAGCGCGGCCTCGCGATGAGGGGTGGGGTCTGAATCCGGAACAAGGAACCCCTTTGCCCCGAAATGGGAGACCTTCACTCCAAGCTTGCGGAGGGAGTCCACCTCACCCGACTCATCAGGTTTGGCAAACTGGATGAAGGCGACCGCGAGCCCCTGCCCAGCCGCCCTTGCCGCTAACCCTACCGCCGCAGTGGTCTTGCCCTTGCCCGGCCCGGTGTAGACCTGGAGAAGGCCTAAAGCTGAGTTATCCACATTCAAGGATACGGGAATACTTACACTAGTCAAGGATTGAGAGTTTACTCTTGACAGAAGCGACCTTTTTTGATACACTTAAACCATGAGGATTTCCATTCGCCTAAATCTACCCTTGAACTATTCACACCCCTTGACAAAGTTAACTTTCAGGTTAATATTCGGATGAGTGGTACTAAGCCTGAACTTGTAAGGTTGCCATTTGGGCCTCACACCGTAGCTTACCTAAAGGAAGGAGATAGTTGTCGAGGTAAGAAGTTTGTAGATGACTTAAAGACAAAACATAGGGACACTCACAGAGGTTTGATGAAAACACTAGAGCTTTTGGCTAGGCATGGGGATATAAAAAATGTGACCAAGATAAAACATGTTAGGGGTGGCATTTGGCAAATAAATGAAGACAAGTCTTTCTTGGCTCGTTTATACGGCTTTACGTGGAGAGGGGTACATATAATTACTCATGGGGGAGAGAAACAAAGCGATCCAAGTGATCAGTATGAGAGAACAAGACAAAAGAAGAGACTTTGGGAAAAGGAGCATCCATGATAGATAAAGAAGAGCTTGAAGCTCAGTTGGAGCAAGATTACAAAGAACTCCTTGAGGATGTGGAGTATCATATCGAAGGGTTAAAAGCTGAGTTCGCGGAGGAGGTTTCCAAGTATCTCGGTAAGGGAGAAGGAAAAATAACTCGAGCGGAACTCGCTCGTATGATGGGTACTAGTCCTGCATGGATAACAAAGATGCTCCGCACAAATTGGAATATGACCATGGAAACCATGGCCAAACTTGCGTTTGCTTTAGGTATGAAGATTGCTCCACCTAAATTTGTTCCCATAGCAGCTTCCTTAGCTCAGAGGAAAGAAAAGCAACCCTGTACCTATTTGAGTGTTCGGGATTCGGATGAGATCTGGAATATACCGTTATCTGCGACTCGCCCCCGAGTTCCCCAAACGGCCCGCGAGGCATTCAGTGATGATTCGTGGTTCAGAAAAAGATACAAGACACCGCCTGAAATGGTTGCTGAGGCAATGTAATGATAGAGCTTTCTCCTATCCAAATCGAACATTATATTCTGAGGAAGCTTTCCTTCTCTGTGTTGGAGAGCTTCGACTTTAAAAACCCGCCACACGAGCTGAAGCCAGATGATTTGACAATAGAAGTGTTACCCTTCCAGAATAAAAAGGATTCACGTCGCTGGATGTTCAATTTGGATATCTGTTATGAGCCAAAGAAAGATCAAAACAGTCCATACGCTTTTGAGATACATCTGAGTGGGATATTCACTGTTGACAGCAAAACACCTAAAGGTAAAGCTAGAGATCTTGTGATGGTTAACGCCCCTTCGCTTCTCTACTCAATTGCCAGAGAGATTCTTTCATCAACTTCAGCAGAAGCGCCTTGGGAACGGCTTATTCTCCCAACCGTCCACTTGATACCTCCTACACCCAAGATTAAGCCAAAGAAGACGCAAAAATCTACGGCTAAGCGAGTAACCTCTACCAAGAAAAAGCAGAGAGCCGCAAAATAGCCGCATCGCGGTTGACAAGCCCTCGTTCTTTCCTATTATCATCCCAAAATCCTAAGGAGGAAATGTGATAGGAATCTGGATTCTTGTAGCGATTGTTGCGATCCTCGTGATCATCACCATCGCGGGCTACAACACCCTGGTTGTCAAGCGCAACCGCACGCGCAACGCGTGGCACCAGATAGACGTTCAGCTGCGCCGACGATACGATTTGATCCCCAACCTGGTGGAAACGGTCAAGGGGTATGCTAAGCACGAGCGCGAGACCCTGGAGAACGTCACCGCCGCGCGCAAGCTGGGCATGGACGCAAAGACCGTCGGCGACGCGGCTAAGGCCAACAACATGCTTACCGAGACCCTGAAGTCGCTGTTCGCTGTGGCCGAGGCGTATCCTGATCTGAAGGCCAACCAGAACTTTCTGGCTCTCCAGGAGGAGCTGCGCACGACCGAGGAGAAGATCGCGTTCGCCCGGCAGTTCTACAACGATGTGGTCATGAACTACAACACCGCGACCGAGAAGTTCCCGGGCATCATCTTCGCCTCGATCTTCGCCTTCCGCAGGTTCGAGTTCTGGGAGATTCCTGAGGAGGAGAAGGCGGCACGCGAACCGGTTGCGGTAAAGTTCTAAGGAACACATGGCACGCCGAACCCTTTACGGGATGATAGCCGCCAACCGCTGGCGCACGTTCGGGTTTATCCTGCTATTTACAATCATCCTGGCGCTGGTGGGCGGTGCGGTCATAAGGTTCTTTCAGTATTACTACGGGGTCTGGGGTCTAGGCCCCTACATCTTCTTCGGCGTGTTTATCGTCGGCTACAACCTCATCTTCTACTTCGCCTCTGCAAAGCTGGCTCTTGTTGCCAACGGAGCGAGAAGAGCCGATCCCGCGGGCTACAAGCGCCTGCACAACGTGGTTGAGGAGATGGCCATCGCCTCAGGTCAGCCCAAGCCTGAGGTTTATATAATCCACGACCCTGCCCCCAACGCTTTCGCCACCGGCCGCAATTCCAAAAACGCTGCTATAGCGGTGACCACCGGTCTTTACGAGATGATGGATCGGGCCGAGCTTCAAGGGGTTGTCGCGCACGAGATGAGCCACATCAAGAACCACGACATCCTTCTGATGACTGTGGTGGCGATCATGATCGGCCTGGTGGTTCTTGCGCGTGATTTATTCTGGCGGTGGGGATTCTTCTTGGGTCGCGGCAGACGAAGGTCTTCAGGCAAGGGTGGAGGCTATCTCGCGCTCATCTGGCTGGCTATCGGTCTGGTTCTGGCTATTCTTGCGCCGCTGGCAGTGATGCTCATCCGTGCGGCGATTTCCAGGCAGCGCGAGTACCTGGCCGACGCATCTGCTGCGATGATGACCCGCAACCCCGAGGGACTGGGGCGCGCGCTTGAGAAGATCGGAGGAACATACCATAAGATGCAGCGGACCTCAACCGCAACCGCTCACCTTTTTATCTCCTCGCCGGCGTGCAAGGACAGGCTCAACCCAAAGAAGCCGGATAAGCCTGTAAAGGTGAATCTCTTCTCATCCCACCCGCCCATAGAGCTACGTGTACAGAGGCTTCGCAGCTTAAACCTCGCAGGCTCCTACGCACAGCAGTTCGCCTGGGCAAGGGCTGAGAACGCAGACACCGTAGGGTTGCCTGGCTCTTAGCTCTCGGGCTTTGTTCAAGAGTCTTAAGATAACCATATTCAATCAGTAGCCCCCCAGTGTCGGCGATGATGTAAAATAATCTCCGGATACACAAGAGCTAATAGGGGAAGCACTAACGGGAA
This sequence comes from candidate division TA06 bacterium B3_TA06, assembly GCA_005223075.1. NCBI lineage: Bacteria > candidate division TA06 bacterium B3_TA06. Next base: position 49,660 of record NJBO01000004.1, read on the forward strand.
GAGCTTATTGAGAATGCAACTTGACAGAGGGAAAAAATATTGTTATAATGGCATTATGAAGAAGATGATCTTGGTGTTTTTCGCCATTTCCAGTGTAGCATTTGGAGAATTAAAATGGTCAGAACCGATGCTCCTCTGGTCCGATATTATCTATGTTGGAAATCCCAATATTATTCAAACAACCGATGGGAGGATCTTGGCGGCATGGGGCAAGTATTATGGGTATTATGGGGATTCTGCTAAGATCTTTCTCCGCTATTATGATGGCGACCAGTGGTCTGCACTGATCGAGGATAGGATTTTCCCTCCGGCTTCCTTTGGTTCGCCTTTCCCGCTTGCCATTGATGCCGATGGCTACATCTGGACCATGGGGGAAATTGATACTTCAGTATATGCGTTCTTCTGGGATGGGGATAAATGGTCGGAACCGGAGTGGATTTGGGATGCACCAAGGTATAGTTATAACCCGAGGCTCATTCACGATAACAATCGTAGAATCTGGGCGGTATTGAACCATAATATGCATGGAGGGGGGGAAATATATTTCTATGTTACTTTCAGGGATAACGATCAATGGTCAACTCCGGAATGCTGGGCTCAGACTGAGTGGTGTGAGGGTGGCGGAGACTTCAGGATTGGGTGCGACCGAAGTAATCAGATATGGTTAGTATGGGGAGGGTTGGAATTGGGGGTTGGTTGCGAAGGGAGCGGGCCGGAGATCCTCATCCCTTATGTCCATACCTGTCAACCTGTGAGAATCACATTCGATTCACAAAACCGGGCCTGGCTCTTCTATCAATTTGAATTCGATAGCCTCACCTCCTCCCGTCATAGAGTCAATGGTCAATGGTCTCCTTTTGAAACGGTCTTTTCCCCTTCACACTGGTATGATTTAAGTTGTTGCTGTGATAGCAATGGAGTGGTCTGGGTGGCGAGCTCGCAAGATACCGCTAACCTTACCCATATTATTCTCCGTTTTTATGATCCAACCACCGAGAGATGGTCTGAGATCATTGCCTACGACCCTCTTTCCAACTGGCGTGAATATAACCCGGTTTTACTGGCTTGCAAAGGCCGTCTCTGGATGGTCTGGAACGCAGATAGCGCAGGAACGAGAGGGGTTTTCGCCTCTTATGCTGACCTGCCGGGTGGAATTACTGAATCACCGCTTATTTCTGAGGGATTTTCCCTGAGGGTTGTGCCCAATCCGTTTAGAAACAAGACAAATATTCGATTCTCATTACCGAAGAAGAATTACGTCCGATTGAACATCTATGATGCGGTAGGAAGGCTTTGTACTCCGCTTTGGGATGGATGGCTTGAATCAGGGGAATACAATTTTAACTGGGATACACAAGCAGAGATTTCAGGGATTTATTTCTGTCTATTCCAAGTCGGTGGTCTGGTTATTGGGGAAAAAATAATCGCAGTAAAATAGGGGATGATTTGGAACCATTTTGCCGTCCGTGCCTTCTCCGGATCCATCCATATGATATAATCTCTCGTCAATAATACAGATTCAGAAGACGATTCCGAACGGATGGAGGTACTCAAGCGCTTATTAACTATAAGTGGTGAGCAGGGAATCTGATGACCCCGATCGGTTGACTTGACACGTCAACCGCCACCGCTCACCTTTTCATCTCCTCTCCGAAGTGTAAGGACAGGCCGGATCCCAAAAAGCCCCAAGGTCAAGGTCAACCTTTTCTCATCCCACCCGCCCATAGAGCTGAGGATAGCCCGTCTGCGCCAGTTGAACCTCACCAGCTCCTACGCTCAGCGATTTGCCTGGGCAATGGCGGATAATCCTGCTAAGATGAATAACGGAAGTAAATAACCCGCTGACGGATCCAGAATTTCCCTTTATATAACAGATAGTTCAACAGCTTAGGAGACTATTGTTGCTACGGTTTCAGAATCTTAATATTGACTTGTTTACCACCAATTATGATTTTGTGCTGGAAAACTGGTTACAAGGAATGAGCATAGCTTTTGAGCTTGGAATTGAGTTAGATTACCGAAATGGGATCACATACTGGGATTTCAGGAAGATTGCGGAAAGTGATAGTCGTTGGAGAATAATTAAGCTTCACGGTTCAATCGATCTGTACAGCACATCGGATGGCCGCATAATCAAATTACCAACCCCTACAGCAGGCGGTAGCCTTGTTGACGGTAGGGAAATCCATGAAATGCTAATATATCCAACCCAGCAGAAGACGATGGAGAACAAGCCTTACTGCGATATGTTCAAGGCTTTGGTCGAGGCAATATCACAGGCCAAGGTTCTGGTGTTCATTGGGTTCAACTTTAATTACAATGATAAGCACATCAGCGAGGCGGTGGAGAAGGGTATTGCAAACAATCGCCAGCTTAAAAAGGTGGTCGTGGTTAAGGGTCACCCTGAAGATTCAGTAAAAGAGCTTCTTAAAATTAAGGGGCTTGGCCATAAACGCATCAAAGGCATCGCCGGGCTTATGCCCAAGCGCGAGGTTGTTTCAGAGATTGTCACCACAATCAGAGAGGTGTTAGGGTAGACTTATCTTGGCCAATCAATTTGCATTTTTCATTTTGCACTTTGCAATGAGGGCTAAGCGCGCCCCTTCCTTGACACTCCTCATGCACCCTGTATAATCGAGGAACCTATCAGGAGTAACAATGGATAAAAAAACGCCTTTCTACGATAAGATTGTTGAGGCCGGCGGCAGGATGGTCTCATTTGCCGGCTACCAGATGCCTGTCCAGTTTGAAGGCTTGATAGCCGAACACACCAAGGTTCGTTCCTCTGTCGGAGTGTTCGACGTATCGCACATGGGCCGGGTCGAGGTCAAGGGCTCCCAGGCTCTTGATTTTCTCAATTATCTGGTGACCAACGACGTATCGGGACTTGAGCTCTACCAGGCGCTCTATACGCCCATGTGCTACCCTTCAGGCGGGATCGTGGATGATCTTCTGATCTACCGTCTGCCCGACCATTATTTTGTAGTCATCAACGCGGCAAACAACGAAAAGGATCAGAAGTGGATGAGAGAGCAGGCAAAAGGTTTCGACGTTGAGATCATCGACCGTACCGACGCCATGGCCCAGCTTGCGGTGCAGGGTCCTAAGGCGGAGCAGGTTCTGCAAAGATTGACCTCCGATGATCTGGCATCCATTGGTTTCTATCGCGGCCTGGAGACCGAACTGGCAGGTGTGAAGATGTTTGTCTCCCGCACCGGCTACACCGGCGAGGATGGCTTTGAACTCTACTTCCCGGCCCAGCAGGCTCATACAGTATGGGATAAGCTCTTTGAGGCAGGTGCCGATGAAGGCATAGCACCCATCGGCCTGGGTGCACGCGATACCCTCAGACTCGAAATGAAGTACGCGCTCTACGGCAACGATATCGACAAGACGACCAACCCTGTAGAGGCTGGTCTTTCATGGGTGGTTAAGTTCGAGAAGGAAGATTTTATAGCCCGCGACGCGTTACTGAAGGTTAAGGAAGAAAAGCCATCCCGCAGGCTGGTATGCCTTGAGGTCCAGGGTTCAGGCATCCCTCGTCCGCATGATGTGATCGTTGGTGATGGTGAGGAGTTGGGTCAGGTTACCTCCGGCACCTTCTCTCCCTCGCTTCGCAAGGGCATTGCCCTGGGATATGTTCGTCGTGGATACACCAAATCGGGCACCGAGCTTTTAATCCGTACTCATCGCGGCGAGGTGCCTGCAGTTATCGTCAAGCCGCCGTTCTACAAGGAAGCGTCGCATAAGTAGGGGATTGGAAGATTAGAAGATTGGAAGATTAGAAGATTCAAAGATTAGAAGATTAAAAGATTGGAAGATTCGAAGATTGAAAGATAGGAGGAAACATGGCCAACGTGCCGGAAGAACTGAAATACTCTAAGAGTCATGAGTGGGTTCGCATCGAGGGTTCACAGGCGGTCATCGGGATCACCGACTTTGCTCAGGGCGAGCTCTCCGACATCGTTATGGTCGAGCTGCCACAGGTGGGCCGTGAAGTAGGAACCGGTGATTCGATAGGCGTTATCGAAGCGGTGAAGGCGGTTGCAGATCTCTACTCTCCCATATCCGGAAAGGTCCTCGAGGTCAACACCAATCTTTCTGCCAGCCCCGAGACCATAAACTCCGACCCCTACGGTGAGGGCTGGATCGCCAAGTTGGAACTCGCAGATCCCTCCGAGGCGGAAAAGCTCATGGACGCAGCCGCCTACAAGGAGTTCCTGGCAACGCAAGGACATTGATGGCTTCCTACACCTCCAACACCCCTGAAGATATCCGCCGGATGCTTGAACGCATAGGGGTGGAACGCTTTGAGGACCTCCTCGCCGATATCCCCGAGGATCTGCGCGTCAAGGGTGAGCTCAACCTTCCGCCCGCACTCTCCGAGTACGAGGCCAAGCTCTTGCTTTCGCGCATGGCTGGATGTAACTGCGATCCTGCACAGTTGGTAAGCTTCATGGGTGGTGGGGTCTACGATCATGTGATCCCCGCACTCGTTAACTACGTTATCTCTCGTCCTGAGTTCTACACCGCCTACACCCCGTATCAGCCCGAGGTAAGTCAGGGCACACTTGCATCGATCTACGAGTACCAGTCCTTGATATGCGAACTTTTTGACATGGACGTCTCCAACGCTTCTGTTTACGACGGTGCATCGGCCCTGGGCGAGGCCGTTCACATGGCGCGCGATCTCACCCTGCGCAAGCGAGTCCTCGCGGCCGAGACCCTGCATCCCTACTACACCCAGGTGATGCGTACCTACGCCGAGGGCCTGGAGGTTCCGGTTGAGCAAGTCCCTGCCGCTGATGGTGTTATAGACGTCTCCGCTTTGGACGAGATGCTCTCTGACGAGGTTGCCGCCGTGCTCGTAGCCCACCCGAACTTCTTCGGGCTGCTGGAATCCGTTTATGAGATCGCAGACAAGGTGCATTCAGCCGGAGCGTTCCTGGTGGTTGCGGTCGACCCGATCTCGCTCGGAGTCCTTACCCCTCCGGGTTCCTACGATGCCGATATCGCGGTGGCCGAGGGTCAGCCGTTGGGGCTTGCCCAGGGGTTCGGTGGTCCCTACCTCGGGATCTTCACCGCCAAGAAGGACTACGTGCGTCGTCTGCCCGGGCGTCTTATCGGCCGCACCGTTGATGCCGAGGGCAAGGACGGTTTCGTTATGACCCTTCAGACCAGGGAGCAGCACATCCGGCGAGAGAAGGCTACATCAAACATCTGCACCAACCAAGCGCTGTGCGCGCTTGCAGCTAACGTATTCCTCTCGGTAATCGGGAAAGAAGGTCTTAAGGAGATGGCGAACCTCTGCCTGCAGAAGGCACACTACCTTGCCGAGAGGATCGAAAAACTCCCTGGCTGCGAGCTTGCGTTCCGTGGTTCCTTCTTCAAGGAGTTTGTTGTACGCATCAAGCGTCCTGCTCGAGAGGTTGTTGATGCGATGCTTGAACGAGGCTTCCTTGCCGGTGTCGATCTGGGACGCTTCCGCGAAGATTGGTCGAATCTCTTTCTGGTTGCAGTAACCGAGAAACGCACCAAGCAGGAGATGGATGCGTTTGTGGATGCGTTGGCGACGGTGGCCTGAACACCCAGGTAGGGCTTCGTTCGCAGATTATCCAATGGTATGGATGGGATAGAGGGAGAAAGAAGGATGTATGTTTCTTACTTTTTGGAGCAGCGATGAAATTCAGGAGGAGCGATGAAGAAGTATGCGATAATCTTGGCGGTGATGCTTTTTGCCGCCTGCCCTGGAGGGAACGTGGCCGAGGAGTATAAACTTCCCAGGCCCCTACAAACAGATCGTTCGATAGAGGAATGCCTTGCTGAACGTAGATCGGTGCGCAGCTTTGCCTCCGATACCCTAACCACAGAGCAGATAGCTACCCTTTTGTGGGCTGCTCAGGGGATTACCGATACAACGCGGGGATTCCGCACCGCTCCCTCTGCAGGAGCAACCTATCCTCTGGAGACTTACCTGGTTACCGCAGGGGGTATCTTCCTCTACCATCCAGCGGCCCATAAGATCACCCTCCTAAAGAAGGGCGATAAGCGTGCCGAGCTTGCTCTGGCTTGTCTGGGACAGTACTGGGTGGGCAAGGCACCTGCGTCTATCATTCTCTGTGCCGTGCCCAAACGCACCTCGCAGCGCTATGGCGAGCGCGCCATGCGTTACATCTGGATGGAGGCGGGGCATGCGGCCCAGAATATCCTTCTGGAGGCGGTAGCCCTCGGACTTGGTGGGGTTCCCATAGGGGCGTTTTCGGATGATGCGGTAGCCAAGCTCCTGGACCTGGATGATTCCACCATACCTCTATATGTGATTCCTGTGGGGGTCCCTGCGAAGTCCGCTCGCCCGTGACACACCTCATTATGGGAATCTTGGCATGAGCAGGGATCTCCTCATCCTGAAATTCAGAGATGCCTCGCAGCACCCGTAACACCGCCGACCTGCCTCTGCATGGAGGCAAAGCACCGCGCTGGCTGTTTAACCGGATGGTTGAGCTCGCACTGGTCATTACCGACTACATCCTTACCGAGTACGGACCTGATGAGCTATTGAAACGCCTCACCGATCCCTTCTGGTTCCAGAGCCTGGGATGCGTGCTGGGCTTCGACTGGCACTCTTCAGGTTTAACCACCACCACCTGCGGGGCGCTCAAGATTGCTTTAGCAGACCTCGGTCCTAACGCAGGTCTATACGCCGTGGGTGGAAAGGGTGCCGCTTCTCGTAAGATTCCCACAGAGTTAGCCGCTCTTGCAGATGCAGTCGGTTTCTCACCCGATGCTTTCATCTACACCAGCCGGATGACCGCCAAGGTGGACTCGGCAGGCCTTCAGGACGGCTACCAGGTCTATCACCAGCTTTTCCTCTTTATCCCCTCATCCTCCCAATGGGTGGTGATAGACCAGGGCATGAACACCGGCCGAGGCTGGGCGCGGCGGTATCACTGGGGCAGTGATCAGCTTCCATCGTTCGTGATTGATCCCCATGCGGCAATAGAGGGCAGACGCGGCCTCGATGTCCTCAATATGGTCTCCTCGGATAGTGTAGGTTCCCAGGGGCGCTCGGTAGAGATAGCCAACGATGTGCCTCATTTCCGGAAGGAGTTCATGAGAATCCGACACCTGGAGTTGCCCGCCCACCACCGCATCAACCTCTCCGATCTCGACTCAAAAAGGGTGCAGCGAGTATTCCTTAAGACCTTTGAGAAACCTCCTCAGGATTTTGAGCATCTACTTGCATCCCCCGGAGTCGGCCCTGCAACCATTCGCGCCCTTGCCCTGGTTTCACAGATCATCTTTGGGGAGAAGCCGTCCTTCGAAGACCCGGTAAGCTTTTCATTCGCGCACGGGGGCAAGGACGGCACGCCCTTCCCGGTTAACCGCAAGACATACGATCATACCATCTCCTACTTCTCCAACGCACTCAAGCGCAGCAAGCTGGGTCACACTGAGGAGAATCAGGCTTTGCATCGCCTCTCCCGGTGGCTGGAGGAGGTTTCGGTTGGCCGCTAGGAGAGGCAAACCAGACCTGCCGCCTCTCATGCTCTCCAGGTTCGAGGAGATGGGGTTCGACCTTTCCCAGTTCGTGCCCGCACTACTCCGGCCTCCTTCTCAGACGTTCCGCATAAACACCCTCAAGGCTGAACGCGAGCAGGTGCTGAAGTCCCTCTCCTACCTTGAACCCGAGCCCGTCGGGTGGAACGACCTGGTGTTTCGAGTTAAAGGCCGCCTAAAGCTGGGGAATCTGCTTGAGCACTTCCTCGGGCTTATCTACGCCCAGGACTCCTCTTCTACCATCCCTGTGACTGTGCTCGATCCTCAACCGGATGAAGAGATCCTTGATATGGCTGCTGCACCCGGATCAAAAGCGACCCAGATCGCCGCGGCTATGGCCAACACCGGCCTACTTGTTGCAAACGACGTCAGCCCCAAACGCATCCCCTCCCTTACCGCCAACCTGGACCGCTCAGGGGTGCTCAATACGGTAGTCACTCGGCTTCCGGGCCAGGCCTACGGACACATCGCAGCGGAACGTTTTGATCGGGTTCTCATAGACGCGCCATGCTCTTCCGAAGGCACGCTCTCACGTTCTCTTAAGGCGCTTGAAATCTGGAGCAAGTCTGCCATCAAGCGCTTATCGGCCACCCAGCGAAACCTTATCCTCTCCGCATACTACTGTCTTAAGCCAGGGGGTGTGATGGTCTACTCCACCTGTACATTTGCACCCGAGGAGAACGAGGGGACGGTAAGTCATCTATTGGATAAGTTCCCTGACGCCATTGTAGAACCTACCGATCTTGAAGGCTTGAAGACCCAACCCGGCTTCAGCGAGTGGCGCGGGGAGGAATTCAACCCTGCGGTCAAGAATATATTAAGGCTCTTCCCGCATGAACACGACGGAGAGGGATTTTGCGTAGCAAGGATCACGAAGCCGAAGCGATAGCCAGAGCGCTTGCCTCGCTTGAAGAGCGGTTCGGGATAGATCCGGGCTATTTCCGTTCCTATCACCTCTTTACCAGGCGCAACGACGTGTGGTGCTGCAGCAAAGAGGCAGGGGAGGCGGAATTTCCTCAAATCGTTCGCCGCGGACTGCGCATAGCGCGGGTGTTCGAGCACTCGGTAAAGCCCACAACCAATGCGGTTCAGCTCTTCGGGCATCTGGTAAAACGCAACCGCGTTGATCTGGACGAACGCGAAACCAAACGTTTTCTTGCCGGCCAAACCCAGGATATTCACCTGCCAGAGGGGGAAGGGTGTGAATGTGTTACGGGTGGTGTTACGGGTACGGGTGTTATTTCCTTTGAAAAGGGGCGTAAGCCCCAGGTAGTAATGAGAATGCCCCGAAGGGGTACGGGTGGTGTTACGGGTACGGGTGTTACAGACGGGTTTGTGGTAGCATTTAACAAGGGTTTTGCCCTGGGGATCGGGCTCTTGAAGGGCAACAAACTCAAGAGCCAGGTGCCGCGCTCCCGTAGGATTATAGGTTAACACTCAATTGCACATTACTGGGGTAATAGGGCTTGACAAGTTTTTGAATCGCTGTATAATTTTTATTCAAAATCCAAACGAAGGAGGCGTATGATGCCTAAAAAGTCTTCTATTGACACAACAAAGAGATGGGGTAGGGCAGCAACCATACTCGGTTTGCTCCTCGCAGCCACCACATCCGCCCAGGTCTGGGGGCCTGATACAAAACTCTCCGATGTCCCGCCCTTTTCTTGGATGCAGAAGGTGGCGGCCTCAGATGATAATATCCATGTGGTATGGGAGGACAATCGTGATGAGGATGTGAACAACACTGAGGTATATTACAAGCGATCCACTGACAATGGAGAGACATGGGGAGACGATACAAGGCTCACCAATGCACCCCGTCACTCCCACTGGCCTTCAATTGCTGTCTGGGAGGAAAACATCCATGTGGTATGGGAGGACTATCGTAATGGGAGCTCGGAGATATACTACAAGCGCTCCACTGATAACGGAGAAACTTGGGGAGATGATATTCGGTTCACCAATGCGAGCGGTGGGTTTGCATCTCCGTCAATTGCGGTCTTAGGAGATACTATCCATGTGGTATGGGATGACTATTGTGATGGGGACCAGGAGATATACTACAAGCGCTCCACTGATAACGGAGAAACTTGGGGAGATGATACAAGGATCACCAATGCGAGCGGTTGGTCTGGTGCTTCGTCAATTGCGGTCTTAGGAGATAATATCCATGTGGTATGGAAAGACTTACGTGATGGAGACCCTGCGATATACTACAAGCGCTCGACTGATAATGGCCAGACATGGGGAGCAGATACAGCACTCACCGAGGCTGAGAACAATGTCTTACTCCCCTGCAATGCGGTTTTCGGGAATAACATCCACGTGGTATGGTTTAACTATTGGAATAAATACGAGATATACTACAAGCGCTCTACTGATAATGGAGCAACCTGGGGAGATAATATACGACTCTCCGAGGACGACGGGTATAACTCTGCCAACCCGTCAATTGCGGTCTTAGGAGATACTATCCATCTGGTATGGGATGACTGGCGTGATGGGATCGGCGAGATATACTACAAGCGTTCCACCGATAATGGCCAGACTTGGGGAGATAATACAAGGATCACCGATAATGACGATAAACGTTCAGTCAACCCGTCCATTGCTGTCTGGGAAGGAAATATTCATGTGGTATGGGAGGACAACCGCGATGGATGGACTAAAACGATATACTACAAGCACGGCAGAGAAGGAAACCTTCAGCCTGACAATCAGGTAAAGAACGACATTGATGACTACTATATCGGCGACGACATCTACAACCTGGACGGCACCAACCAGGTGGAAGAACAGGCGGTGTTACCTGGTGATACCGCGGTCTTCTACATAAAGGTTGAGAGTGACGGCGACATCCCGGATACGATTATGGTTACAGGCGCAGGCAGCACCACAGGGTGGACTGTGAGCTACTACGACGCCTTAACAGGCGGAACCGACATAACCGCATCGGTAACCGGTTCGGGTTGGGCTACAGGTAAGCTGGAGCCTGAAGATTATATCGAGATGAGAGTAGAGATTACGCCGGATGTTTCGGTTCCGATGGACTCTTCCTATGAGTTTCTGGTAACCTCAACTTCCAGTGGCGACCCTTTAATGCAAGATGCAGTAAAGATAAGAACGGCGACCGGCGTGGGTATTGAGGAGTCGGCTCCCCAAATCCCCGTAGACTATTACCTTGAGGTTTCTGCTAATCCTCCTGTTATCCAATACGGCATCCCAAAGGCGGGCAAGATGAGTGTGGTAATTGCCGAGGTCACCGGCAGGGTGGTGAGAACACTGGTCTCTGGGGAGCAATCCGCAGGTTACCACCAAGTAATCTGGGATAGGTGCGACGATCGGGGTACAAAGTTGCCAGCCGGCGTTTACTTCTGTCAGCTGAGAACACAGAAGCATTCGGTTGTGAGAAAGCTCATACTTCTCCAATAAGCAGTAGGAGGGCAGCCTCTCCAGGCTGCCCGGACACCCTGAGAGGGTGTCCTCCCATTTCAAAAATCAAATATCAAAGTGCAAAATGCAAAATGGAAGGGGAAGCTTACAGCTCACGGCGAACGGCTCACGGCTGACGGCAAACAGCGGACGGCGAACGGCAATAGGGGCGACTTCGTCGCGATTTACTTCGCAAGCGTCGCCCTCCGGTACTCCGTTGCCGTCGTCCTTCGGTCAAAATGTAATTCGTGGATTCAATAATGAAGTGCAACAAGCGCCTTGTTGCATCCTGATATCCCTTGCAGGGAAGGTAAGCTAGTTCCCCTTATTAAGGGAGAACAAAATGGGGATTCCTTTGATCACCTCCCCCTCGACGGGGGACAGTGTGCCCCTTGAGCGCTTTATGCGCTCATAGGGTAGGGTAGGGTGGGGGTGTTTCCCCTCCCCTCCATCCCCTCACCGCAAAAGGAGGGGGATAACCGACGATTGCAACGAATAATACTTCCCCCTCCTTGGCAAACGGAGGGCAGCCTCTCCAGGCTGCCCGGACACCCTGAGAGGGTGTCCTCCCACCCGCACAAGGCGCTTGATTATTATCAGAAGTCACTGGAGATAGCAACGAAGATAGGAAACCTTGAAGTGCAGGCCAATCAACTTAACAACATCGGGGCCCTGTACGGCAACCTCGGAGATCACAAACAAGCCCTTAACTACTTCCAGCGTGCGCGTGAGATTTATGTAAAGATTGGGGCAAAGCATAAAGTCGAGCAAACCGACCAAAACATTGCCCGAGCCAGGCAAAAGCTGGCCGAGCAGTAGGAGGGCAGCCTCTCCAGGCTGCCCGGACATCCTGAGAGGGTGTCCTCCCATTTCAAAAATCAAATTTGCTCCGTTACCGTCGCCCTTCGGTCAAAATGCAAAATGTAGAATGCGGAGTGCCCGCTCTGCGGGTGCAAAGTGAATACTGTTGACGGAAAGCACTCAAGCCTGACGCGAAATGTCTCTGCTGGGGTGTCTAAAATCGCTCAAAAAGACTCAAAAAGCCCAGGAATCACCCCCAAATGACCAGCTTTTGACCACCTTTTGTCCAACTTCTGACCAGCTTTTGTCCAGCTTAATTGTGACGAGTGCGATGTAAACCTGAACTGCTCAAGCAGGGGAATATGAGGGGTGCTAGTGTTGACAATTGGCCTATTTTCACTAACATAGGGGTTCAGATTAAGGAGGAACAAATAAATGCCCGTACCTAAGAGAAGACATTCAAAGAGCCGTAGTCGTAAGCGGCGGACACATTGGAAGTTACAGGCTCCGGCGATGAGCGTATGCCCGCAGTGCCATGAGCCTAAACAACCACACCGGGTTTGTCCTAACTGCGGATTCTACGGGGATCACGAAGTTATCATGGTGGAGCAAAAGAAAAAGTGAGGATCGCGCTCGACGCGATGGGGAGCGATGCTGCCCCATCCTCTGAGGTGGAAGGTGCGTTAACCGCTCTGGCAGAGGATACCGATCTTGGGGTTGTTCTTTTGGGGCTGCGGGAAGCGCTCGAGCCTTTTAAAAAAAAGATAGGCGAAGCGCAGGGTCTGGCTCTCGTCGAGGTCGAGGAGGCAATCGGGATGCATGAGGCTCCCAGCGAGGCCCTTAAAACCAAAGCCTACTCAAGCATCGCCAGGGGTATTGATCTGCTCAAAAGGGGCGAGGTGGACGCCTTCGTAAGTGCTGGCAACACCGGCGCGGTGATGGCCTTCTCCCTCTTTACCCTGGGAAGGATCAAGGGAATACAGCGACCTGCGCTTGGAGCATCATTCCCTACCCCCAGCGGGCACACGTTCGTTTTGGACGTGGGAGCCAACGTGGAGGCCAAGCCGGTGCAGTTGAGGAACTACGCTGTCATGGGGCGTATAGTTATGGAGAAGATATTTCGCGTTCCCCAGCCTCGCGTGGGAGTAATAAACGTAGGGCATGAACGCGGCAAGGGCAATCAGTTGACCCAGGAAGCCTACGGGCTTCTTGAGCAGGCTCCCATTCGTTTCATCGGCAATCTTGAGGGTTCTGAGGTGTTTCGCGATAAGGCCGACGTGATAGTTACCGATGGATTCACCGGCAATGTGCTGCTTAAGGTATGTGAAGGTATGGGTGAAGCGGTGCTTTCTACCCTGCATACCACAGGGAAGAAATACCGCTGGCGCAGTTGGTTTTCCAAGAAGGTATTCCGTGATTTTATAAGTGGTTTGAACTACGAGGAGTCGGGCGGTGCGATCCTTTTGGGGGTAGAAGGTTCTGTGATCATCTCACATGGTCGTTCTTCTGCACATGCAATCACTAACGCCCTACGGCTTGCATCCTTTACGGTCCGCGAAGGAGTTGTTGATGCTATCAAGGAAGAGTTTAGTAATTAAATCTTTTTATTTAACGTTTTTTTTGCTTTTGCTGGCAGGATGCGAAGAGGGGCCGCTTGGCTTCGAGGAGCTTGGACGTGGAGAGCTCGAAGTTCACCATTTTGTCCTTGAGCCGGATACGGTTGCAACCTTCAGTAAGCAGATTGCTCTGGGTGAGGCGACAACACTCATAGGTGGGCGCGACGACTTGACCGAGGCGCGTATCCTTATCTCGATAGACGGCCTTGATTCCATCGTTGCATTCGACTCGGTAAAGCTCCTGCTTCGACGCTACCCTGCAGATGAGATCGCTTCCTCACACGTTACCTTCAGCATCTATCCGGTTACGGCCGATTGGGATGAGATAGGTTGCACGTGGGTTCTTGCAGATGCCTACAACAAGTGGCTTGAACTTGGAGCAGAGTTCGATGAGTCAGATTTAGTGGCAGAACTCACGGTAGCGGATGACACGGTTGAGTGGATTCTCGATCCTGACCGGCTTGAGACATATCAGCAGGGGATGATCCTCTTACCCGAAAACGAGGGTTTCTGCTACCTGGGTTCTGACGAGAAGGAGGTCTATGCCCCCTTTATCCTCGGTTTTGATGCAGATGATACCACCAGGTTCTCGTCCGTAGCTGGATCTGATTACTACGCCGCTGTTCACGACGCCACTATACTTAAGCCGTATGAGGCTCCCTCGCCGGATACCCTTCTTGGTGCGGGATTGGCATGGAGGGTCTTCATGCATTTTTCTCTCGATACCCTGCCGCAGGATATTGATGTTACTTCCGCTGATCTGGTGGTGGAATACGAGAACTTCTTCTCGCCCGAGAATACGCTGGACTTCGTCTGTTACCGCTTGATCGATGATTATGCGGGGCGGTTTAGCGCACTGTCATCAGCGATCGCAGGAAGGGACTCGATAGACGTTACCTCTGATTCTTTGTCGGTGTCCTTTGTTGGGGTGGCTCAGTTCTGGGTGGATGAACCAGACTCCAACTTCGGGCTCGTGCTTTCTCATTCGTTCCTGGAGGCCATCCCCTCGTTCGGCCAGGAGAAGCGTGTTCATGCTCTTGCTCGCATTACGGGTACGCCGAGGCTTGTTGTTACCTATACCGCCGTGCCTGAGACTCGTTTCCCAGGGGAGGAAAGATGAGACGACTCCTTATCTTCCTTCTCCCGTTGGGTTCGGTGCTTTTGGCATACTCCATCTTCAACACGCACGGGTTGGGTGGCTACACCACGCCAGCTGAGTTCCTCAAGATTCCATCAAGGACCCAGACAAGCCTTGAGGTTCGCTTCACTTCGGAGTACGTCTATGCAACCGATGGTCAGGCAGGTCAGAACGCTTTCCTCGTACGCCCTGAGCGATTCCGGTTCTACGTTCCTCTGCCGTGGCGGTTCGGCCTTGGAGCTCAGATGGCCCAGCGTTTCAATCTTGATTTTTATGTAGAGAGCGACTCTGCTCGTTCGGCAGATTATACCCTTATCCGCAGGGTTAAGGGACGGGGCGGGATCGAGGGACTAAGGCTCTCGCTTGACAAGGGCTTCTACGATATCGCCTATCTTGGAGTCGGATACGAACGGTTGTTCGGCGGAGCCTGGGAGCGCTGGGATTCTGAGATCGTGGAGCTTGGTGAAATGACGGTTGACTCTCTTCTTTATTATTTTGGCGGCAACGGTGTGTGGGGAATGGCAGGATTCAAGCTGGGACCTCTACAGCTTCGCGGCTTCTACGGATACCCTCTTGATCTTGGGGTAACCACCGAGGTGCAGACCTCCCGCGATACCACGGTCGTTGATTCGGCTTCATACACCCCGCCTGCGGAGTTTGGAGGAATACTTGCTTACTCCGCAAACAAGCTGGAGCTGGGACTGGCGTATATCCAGCAGAAAGCAAGCGATCCTGGCTCTCTCTCCTTTATTACAGGGCATCTTGTTGAGGTCAACGGTGGTTGGGAGCTTAAACCGTTCATTTTAACTGGCAAGGCCGGATGGAAGAGCTGGTACGTGGAGTCCGCAGGTGGTTCACCTATACGCGACATCTACCTCGGTATAGGAACGCGCATACCTATCGAGTCTTACGGTTATGGAATCCTCGAGCTGTCTGGTGGATTACGAGAGGCAGGAGCAATCTCGGAGTATCATGTTGAACTACGCGCAGGCCTTGAGTTCAGGGAGCTATGGAAGAAGCGTGAGAGGATGTGGGGTGGTTAGCGCGAATCTGGCGAAAGTAAGACAACGTATCGCCGCGGCCTGTGAACGTGGGGGACGCGACCCTGAGGAAGTAAAGATAGTTGCAGTTACCAAGACCCATCCGGTTGAGGTTGTACGCGAAGCTATCGCCGCCGGTATCAACATAATAGGGGAGAACCGCGTCCAAGAGGCAGAGGCGAAATATAAAAAGATCGATGCAGACATCGAGTGGCATCTGGTTGGTCATCTGCAGCGCAACAAGGTGCGCAAGGCGCTTTCGATATTTTCTATGATCCACAGCCTTGATTCACTGCGGTTGGCTGCCGAGATAGAGAAAGAAAGCACAAAGCTGGACAAACTGACACCCTGTCTTATAGAGGTTAACACCTCTGCAGAAGAGACCAAGTTCGGCGTGGCTCCGGATGAACTGGCCGGGCTGGTTGCAGAGGTTCTGAATCTGGAGCATATCAAGCTGGTAGGCTTGATGACGATTGGTCCTCTAACAGAGGACAAGGACAGAATAAGGCGCAGCTTCGTGCTTTTGCGCGAGCTGCGT
Organism: candidate division TA06 bacterium B3_TA06; assembly: GCA_005223075.1. NCBI lineage: Bacteria > candidate division TA06 bacterium B3_TA06. The sequence goes on from NJBO01000004.1 coordinate 65,782, forward strand.
GACCGGGCCGAGAGCGTCTTCGGTTGCTATCTGCCGCATCTTTCGATGGGTATGAGCGAGGATTTCGAGATCGCGGTTCAGGAAGGCGCCACGATGCTCAGGCTCGGCCGGGTATTGTTCGGCCCGCGACAAAGCTTTGGGGCTTGACAATGCCTGGTAAAATCAGTATATTCTGAGCTTGTAGCCGGGGTAGCTCAGTTGGTAGAGCACGGGTCTGAAAAACCCGGTGTCCGCAGTTCGATTCTGCGCTCCGGCATGCTTGACAAGGCCTAGAAAGAGTGTATAGTTATACAAAGAAGTGAAAAGAAGTCAAACAAACCTAAGCCCAAGGAGGGAAATAATGAAGAAGGTAGCCCTTCTGACTGTCCTTCTTGTTGTGGCCGCAAGTGCAGCCATTACAATTACTTTTCCAGGCGGAGAGCCTACCACCGTAGGTATTCCGGTTAGGGTAGTCATCACGTCGGACGCAGTGGATAATGTCGATCTATTTGTTAATCCAGGGCAAAAAACGTGGGCTTATCCTACTGAAGTTGATCTTACTCAAACAGGCCCCACTACTTTTGAGTATGACGACGACATAGAAATTACTCACCCCGGTACTAACATTACTCTTTATGCCAGCAAAGGTGCAGAACATGGAGAATCATCACCGTTTACAGTGGTTGAAGGTGCTGCTGCTAAGTGGCAGATTATTGCCCCTGGTGAAACTGCCGATCCTGGAAACGCCACCAACCCTGAGGGTAAGACCGGCACGGCATCAGTAACAGCCGGTGAAGACGGAAACTATAATATTCAAGTCTGTGACAAGTGGAGCAATATCGTAAGTTCCACGCTTACACCTGTTGTATCCTGCACCGATAGCTTTGCCGATCTGGGCACCCCGGCAATCGGCCTCAACATGTTCAAGCTTCGTGAGGCAAAAAACCAGCAGACCATTACCGTAACCGGCGGCGGCTTGGCACAAGATTTTGCCAAGGTGAAGGTCAATCCTTGTGAAGCAACCCAGCTTCTCCTTTTATGCCCTGGTGAGAATTCCCTGCCAGGTGATAATGCAACGTCAGGTTACCCGGGCAAATACGGTGAGCCAGTGGATGCATTCCTCGGAAGTCTTTATCTTGTTGAAATCCGAGCGGTTGACGATTGCTGGAATCAGGCAGATTATGACGATCCTGACGTGAATGTATTTGCAGGTACGGAGAATCTCACGGCGGCGCAACAGTATGGTATAGACAATGGTACGACAGGCAAGATAGTTGATGTAGTCTTCAAGGAAGTCAACCGTCAAGGTGAATGGATCGATGCGATAGGTTTGTTAGGATTACGGACCGACTACTCGACAAAGGTAGTAGTGCAGCCAGGTATCGACTCACTCCTGACTTACTTCGTCCCCCCCACGGTGCCCGTGGGTGTTCATGCAGATCTGTACGCCAAGGCCTACGTGGCTGGTGATCCGTTGGAGTTCGGTTACGCCTATCCGACTCTAATTGAAGGGCCTGCAGAACATTTCCATCTGTCAGATACGGTGATTAAAATCGACGAAGGCGTAGGCAGTATTGAAGCCTGGGCAGACACAGTTGGCACTTATGTTGTTGAGGTCACTGCAGGTGCTCAAGTTAAGACCGCCGTGTTGACCGTTGAGGAACGTCCCGGCGTCACCGTGATCCCAAATCCGTTCAAATACAGTGCCCATGGCGACATTCCGATCAAATTCAGCTACAAGGTAGCCGAGCAGAATGCTGCTGAGGTTCTGCTCTTGATCGCCGATCCGTACGGCAACATAGTCTATAAGGCGACCTATGAAAAGGGCGCTCCTGAAGCCGATGCCGGTACACAGGAGATTTTCTGGGACCGCACGAACAGCAAAGGCAACAGGATCGCCAGCGGGATGTATCAGGCGGTAGTTAAGATTACGCTTACGAATCTCAGCACCGAGACTTTGAAGAAAAACTTCATAGTGATCTGGTAGGTCAGGAGGCAATGATGAAAGCAAGACACGTATTTCTAGCACTTACACTGGTTGTAGGGCTTGCGTTTGCCCAGGCATCTGTGGAAGGATCGGGCGGCCAGGGTGCTATGCTATTTGAGGCCGGCGGCAGCGCCCGTTCGCTGGCTATGGGGCAGGCCTATACGGCGATCGCCGATCAGGGCGAAGCCGTACTCTACAACCCGGCAGGTCTGGGGCAGATCCACTCGGCAAAGCTCTCGCTCTTAGGTGGGACCCTCTACGGAAACACTTACCAGAGTGTGTTGGCCTACAACATGCCCTGGGCCACCTATGGGACGTTTGGGCTGGCCTATGCGGGAGCCTTTGGTGCCCTTGAGGAGACGATAGCTCCGGACGGGACCAACATCGCCGCCGAAGACGGAATGAGTAACTCCGGCGTGATGATCAGCTACGCCAAGAAGTTCAGTGCCTTCAGTGTGGGACTTGCCCCCAAGATTCTCTTCAGCAGGCTTTCTGATGAGCAGGCGCTTGCCTTTGACGTAGACGTCGGGTTCATGCTCTACCCGCTCAGCCCCATCCTCGCCAAGAAACCCACCAGCTCCCTTCCATACGACCTGCTTACTTTGGGTGTTGCTGCCAAGAATCTTCTGGCAGCTACCATGGACTACACGGGCAGCGGCATGGAGCCTGCGAACCCGCGTATCGTCCGTGCCGGACTGGGGATCAGGCTGCTTGACAACCGCGTGAAACTGGCCTCAGACATCTCCTACACACTCGATGATAACGAAGTCTTCGGCTGGTATGAAGGCCTTGAGGTATATCCGGCAAGGCTCCTGGCTCTGCGTGCCGGTATCAACCACAACTTCTTTAGCTTCGGGCTTGGTGTCAATACCGATCTTTCACGCAGCGTGGCGCTTGAGGTTGACTATGCCTTCATGATGAATTACGCGAGTGAGTTCCTGCTCGAACCTATCCATAAGGTATCTTTAAACCTGAACTTGAAGAGCGTTGCCGGACTATGGCTTGCTTCTCGTCCTGTTGAGCTTAACTCCCCGGCCGACTACGCGGAGATTAGTGTTAATGGAGCGGCCCAGTTCAAGGGACGCATCAAGCGTTGGGTTTTCGAGATCAAGGACGCCGGCGGAAACGTCGTTTATCGAAAAGCCCAGGACGTCTACGGTGAGATCGATGAGTTGCCTTCAAAGTTTACCTGGAACGGCGTTAACAGCATCCGCGGTGGTCAGGTTGATAAAGGTACATACTACTATCAGATTACGATCACCGATAAACTCGGGGACAAGATAGTCTATGAAGGGCTTCTCCTCAAGGTAGACTGGAAAGGCGTAAGGAGATAGGAAAATGAAGAAGCTAGTAGCCTTCCTCGCGATCCTCGTCGTTGTCGGTGGGCTCTTCGCAGACAAGTTCATGGACGACTATGAGGCTGCGGAGCGTCTGCTTACTCAGAAGAATTATGAGCAGGCCTACAGATTCTACAACGGTCTTATACGAGAGTCCGCCTCCCGCGGTTTTGCCGCCGAGATAAAGTATCGTACCACTCAATGTGCCTATAACCTCGGGCGTTTCGAGGTGGCGATCTCGCTTCTGGAAAAGATTCTGAATGAGGATATCCCCGCAGATGCTCGTTACGCTTATCTTGAGCCGCAGGTGAAGTTCTCCCTGGGGTTGTGCTACTTCCAGATAGGAGAGGACCAGCGAGCTCAGCGATATCTGGATGAGGCAGCAGAGCTGGGCGGAATGGGGATCGCGGATTACCTTATCCGCATGGACTATAAGACGGCTTACGATCACCTCAAGGATAAAGAGTATCCGGTTGATAAGCTTTTCCTTGCTCGCAGCCTCATAAACTCCAGGGACCCTGAGTTTTCCAGCGACATCCGGTTCATTCTTACCCAGCTTTCCGAGGATGTTGCCCTTGAGGAACTCGTTGACTTCAGCCGGGCGGAGATGCAGTTCTTCGACCAGGATTATGCCACATCAAAGCACGTCTTCCGCGACTTCATGACCAAGTATCCGCAGACAGCGCTTAGACCTTATGCTGAGTATTACCTTGCTTGTTCCTACTTCCACGATGGTGAGCACCGCTATGCTATTGACCTTTTAGGTAAACTCACCGATCCCAACACCAATCGTGTGCTTGCAGCTCATGCCTTCTTTATACGCGGCGAGGCCTATAAGGAACTTGAGTTACCCGACAGCGCTATCTCCTCGTTCGAGAACGCCAGAATCGTTGCCCCAAACTCGATGGTCGACTTCTACACCACCTACAGGCTCTACGAGATCTACCGAGAAGAATACAAAGAGAAGGGGGATGAGGTTGCTCTGTCAATGGCCAAGCGAGAGGCTAAGCGGATGGGAGAGATAGCCCTTCGCGGGCGCGAGATGCGCCATATGGAGAATCTTTCCCGCTACGTGCGCGGCAACATCGAGTTTGATCAGAATCAATACACTGAGGCCCTCAACTACTACCGCGAAGTGACCATCAACGCACCCTCACCTGACTATGCCACTGAAGAGGAACTCTTGGTCTATGAGGCGGCAATGACCATGGAACTTTTGGCACTCAACAGGCAGGATAATCGTGAAAGCTACAACGCGGCGATGACCATGCCTTACACTTACTTCACGATATTCAAGCGGGATTCGGTTGCTCTTGACTACGGCGGTGACTTGCGAGCGTATCTCCTCTACAACCAGGCCGATGCAACATACTACTCATCTTACGTGCGTGGGGAGATCCGTAACACAAAGAGGCGCGAGCAAGCACGAGAGAAGTACCAGGAGATCCTTGATAAGTATCCTGATTCCTATATGAGTACCTTGGTCAAGGTTGCTCTGGCATGGTATAAGCTTGAGGCAGGAGAGGGCTACTACGATGCTGCGCTTGCGGAGTTTGATGCCCTTACTAATCGTGATAGCCCCACCGCTACCACCAAGACGGACGCTTTAGTTCTTGCGGCTTACGGACAGGCACTTGCTTACTTCTATAAAGGCGACTTTGGAAACGCCGGCGCGTGGTTCCTGAACGAAGAGGAGTACCGCAACGGGCTTAGGGTGACGGTGAACCGCGAGGATGCCAGTGAACACGTGCGTTACAACGAGATCGCAGATAGCCTTATAGACCGCAGTCTCTACTGGCGTGCTACCTGTTTTGAAGCGCTCAATGCGTACGGTGATGCGTTGGATATCTATCAGCATATCGCAGATGCCTACCCTGATCGCGAGAAGGCGGGAGACGCCTGGCGGAAGATTATAGAGTTCAATCTCCGTGGAGGCAGGGTTGATGACGCGGTTTCTGCAACCGAAGAAGTGAAGAGCAGGATGACTGTGAATCCCAGGGTCTACAAGGAAACCTATGGATACGGATTGGCGTCTTTGTTCGATCACTACCAGCGCGCAGGTGATGAGGCTACAGCCGAGGTCTACGCTAAGAAACTTGTGAGCGAGCTGGGTACTACTGAGCCTATTGAAGGGCTTTACTACAGACAGGCCATGGAAGATACCAGCGTCGCGAATATCGGCGATCTGCGGGTGAGGATAGAGATGATACGGGCGCGTAATCCACGTAGCACCTACCTGCCTGACCCCTTGTTCCTCCTGAGCCTGCTTCTTATTGAGGATGAAAGCTTCGATGAGGCCAAGGAGGTTCTGGTCGAACTCAAGAACTGGCCTGACATCTCGGCCACCAGAGACAGGATGCCCGATATCTCCTATCAGCTCGCAAGGGTACATTTCCAGACAGAGAAGTACGAGGATGCAATCACTGGGTTCGAGTCGTGGACGCGATACTACGAGAGGGGTGAAACCGCGCGGACTGATCTTGCCCCGTTCGTTTACTACTTCCTCGGTTTGTCCTACTTTAACCTGGGAGAGGGGGTTGAAGGAAAACCTCAGGTTCGTATCGACCACTACCGTAGGGCCTTGAAAAGCTTCGAGGTCATTAAGGAAAGCTACTCCGACAGTGATTTCTACACGGACAACGCGGAGACGGTAGATCGGTTTATCTCGCAATGCAAGAGAAATATCCACTAGGGCGGGTTTTTGTCCTAACAATTATTCTATTGTCTGCATCTCCCCTGCTTTCCGCGGGGGAGATGCAGATCACCATTACAGAGGAGTACAAAGGAGCGATTCGTGAGCAAAAGCCTCATGGGCTTTTCCACGAAAGCGGGGAGGTGAAGCTGGAGGGAGGACTCACTCCAGAGCAGGTCTCTGAGCTTAAAGGGATTATAAACACCACTGATCTTGTGGTGCTGCGAGATGCGTTACAAAACTCAATCATCCTTGATCTATATGAGAAGGGCGGCTACGCGGCTCTTTTAAATGCGGCTCAGAGTTATCTTGAACAATACCCTGAGGGGGACCCTGTGTTCCGTCCCCATATCCTCTTCCATGTGGCAGAGGCGCTTTACTATCAGTACGAATACCAGGAAGCGATGCTGCGTTACCGGGAGCTGATGAACGAGTACAGCACCTCCGAGATATACACCTTTGCTCAGCAGGGTCTTGCGTGGTGTCTTATGCACCTGGGACGTTGCGATGAGGCGCGTGACCAGTTCAAGCAGCTTCATCCCGCCACGGTTGAGGGTTTTGTAGCCGCGGTTTTCGGTCAGGCGATCAACGAGTTTAACGATGAGAGATACCAGGAGGCCATCAGGCTTTTCTTTGACGAGGCCGGTTATCAACAGATACCTCTGGAGGGTATCTGGGGACCTCTGGCAAAGTCGCTTGTTCCAAAGAATCTCTACTATAAGGCACTGGCCTACGACCGTCTTGGGGATCAGCGTACTGCGATTCGTTACTTCAGACGTGTGTCCGAGGACTATCCTGATTGTCCCAAGGCAGGCCGGGCCACCTATCTTGTCGGATGGTTGAGTTTCCTAGCAGAGGACTACGGTCAGGCCATAATCTTCTTTAACAGGGCCATTGACCTCGTTCCCGACAGTTCAGATATCTACGAGATTCGCATCAACCTTTCCCAGGCCTACTACAATGCAGGGCGTTTGTCCGAGGCAATCAGCAACTGGAAGGAGATCTGCAGGGTATGGGGGGCCTCGGTTGCCAACACAGGTCTTGAGCAGTGCTACACCAGGCTCTCTGCCGAGATGATGGCCGGAGACTACGGGCTCTTCCCGACCGACACCCTTGAGCGTCTCTTGAGGAACTTCGCCGCAGGCCTCCCCGACTCAAAGGATCTGCCCACCTTCCAGTTTCAATTGGCCCAGAGGTTCTATGACGAGAATGACTACCGCAAGGTGCTTGAGTGGACCGCATCGGCCATGGCCTCGCAGGCCAGCGAGGATGTAATCAAGGACGCAAAGAGATTGCGTCTCTTTGCTCTCTACTCACTCAATGAGTGGAAGGACCTGGTTGTGGAGGGTGAGAACTTCAAGAAACAATACCCCAAGGATACCGAGGACAATCTTCTCTTTATTATAGGGGCAGGGTATGCTTCCCGTGGGGATGACTTGAAGGAAACCAACGTTACATCAGCACATGATCATTTCCGCAAGGCAATCCCTCTGTTCGAGAAGTTTCTTGCCACCGTAGCAACGGATAACCCATATCGAAGCTATGCCGAGCAACTCCTGGCTTACTGCCGCAGCCAGTTGCAGTAGTGTTGCCGCTACTTTCCCCTTTCATCCTTGTATTTTTCACAGCTGTACCGATCGAATCTGGGGCGAACATACGTGTAGATATGGCTGGGGCTTGGGAGAGTATAAACACGGACGCCGCGAAAAGGCTCAAGAGGGGCCCAGAGGAATCATCAAAAAGACCGACGCCTCGCGAGGAAAAGATTGCACCCCTTGAGTGAGGGTAATCTGTCTTTATAATATAGAAGAGATGGAGAATCGCTTTAGGAGAACGTGATGGTCGCGTTGCTTTTGTTGCTAATCAGCCAGGACGGTCTGGGGGTGCGCACTGTTGAGGCTGCTGAGGTGCTTGAGCGCAAGCCGCATTTCCCATACCGGCTGCCTGAATGGGTTACCGACGAGTATCTCTTTGCGCTTGCCGGCTTCTCGCTTGAGGAAGAGATTGAGGAGTGCATTGATGCCACGATCCTTACCCTTGGGCTTGGCGGCAAGCCCTTGACTCCGGCAATGGTCGGTCCTTTCGAGCTGCTTGAACAACTGAAGCACGAGGAGGCGATGAAGATTCTGGCGATGCAGCTTGGGACCCCACCTGTACCTGAGGTGAGGCGTCAGATCCTACTCTACCGTATAACCGGCGACTGGATGGGCGGCGATCTTGACGCGGCAAGGCAGAGCCTTAAGACACTCCAGCTAGACACCGAAGCGTCCCAAGGCACTGATCTTGATTTTGTTTCCGATCTTCTTTCCTACTGGAAGAAGGGTGAGGTGGCCACCGACGACTCGCTTCTACACTTTCTTTTAGTCGAGCGTGATCCTGAGATGGCCTTGGAGTTTCTACCCGATCAACCAGTCCCGGTTCAGGCTTTGCGATACCATCTTGATGATGATGCCCAGGTTTTGCCTGAAGGTTCGACAGCTCGTTTTCTACGTGCCCACAGACTGCTGCGTCAGGGGCGCTACCAGGAGGCGGAGGATTCCCTGAAACGGCTTTCTGATCTGCGCTTTCCATACCAGGCACTTTCCCGTTACGATATGGCTGCGGCCCTTCTGGCGCGTGACAACTCGCGTAAGGCTCACCTTGCGGTACCTGATTCCTTCCCCTATCAGTGGCTGCTGCCCCAGCGCTCGCTTGCCCTTATGAGGGGGCGGGTTGAGTGGGCCGAGGAGCGCCCCAGTGACGCCAGGAGATGGTTCAGAGAGGCTCAGGATAACATCTCGTTCGATTTGTACGCTAAGTGGGTGATGTCTTCTAGCAAGGCCGATCCTGCCACCGAGGCTCACTTTGCTCGCCACAATGCGGATGAACTCTATCGCGCTCTGCGGGTTGCCGATCTCTTCAGGGGGGGTGATTACAGGCGTGCGGTTCCCATCCTTGAGGAGTCTCTTAGGGGGCTTGACATATCCAGCTCCACGCCACTTGGCGATCTTATGGTGGCGCTATATGGGGTTGCCCAGAACGAACAGGCTAACTACCAGCTTGTAGTGAGATTAGCCGATGTAGTCCGGGAACGCGGTATGCAATCGGAGGAAGAAAGCTACTTTGTAACCGCTGCTCATCTGGCTGTAGCTGACGCCTACTACTACGCTGGAGGTCGTTACGAGGATCTGGCGAAGCCTTTCTATGAGTACTGTATGAAGAGTGACTTTGATGATCTTCGTCATCTGGGTCTTTTTGGTCTTGGGTGGAGTTTGCTTGGGAAGCGGGAAGTAGAGGGCATAGAACCTGTTCTTTCAGTTCTAGGCAAGGAATCCCTGACGGAGTGGGAGAGTGAGGTTGCGATATTCCTGGAGGGTATGGTCTTTTATGCGAGGCGTGATTTCCGAGGTGCTGCCGAGGTCTTTTCCCGATTGAACTTCTCCTCGGTGCCCCGGATGCAAATGCAGGGGCTCTACTTTGAAGCCCGCTCCTACGAGCAGAGCGGCAGGCCCGAACTTGCGGCTTCTGCCTACGATGATCTGCTTGCCGTTTTCCCGGACCGGGAAGAGGTGCGCGACTCGTGGACTCGTTTGGTGCGTGCTCAGATCGAAATGGATGATATCGACGCGGCAAAAGAGACCCTGAACCGTCTCATTAAGCAGGCGAAACTCCACCATTTCCCGTTTGTTGATCTGTATAAAGAGATACTCCTCTTAATCTTCGATGCCTCTATGGCCAAGGGTGATGAGGAGCAGGCCAGGCAAGTGGCAAAAAGTTTCAGTCTTGCTCAGAACTCGACTTTGCCTCTGGAGGCTTTCTACTATCGAATCGGGGAGCAGGACACAGCGCTTTGGCAGACCGATCATCTTATTGGTGTAGTTGCAAAGCTTTCCGATGTTAATCCACGAAGTGCCTACCTTCCACCTCTTCTCTTGCAGCTTGCGCGCATGGAGATTGAGCTCGCAGACTACAGGCCAGCCGTAGAAAGACTTGAGCGCATCATCCGATGGAGTAGGCTTTCCGATGTGAGTAGCATACTCCCCGAGGCATCATACGAGCTGATTCGTGCCGCGGTGCTTTCCAAGGACTGGGAGCGGGTAATACTTCGAAGCGAGATATTCATGAAATCCTATCCTGATCTGGATGAGCTTGCTCCCCGTGTGCTTTTTTTCCAGGCAGCAGCCCTTCTAGAACGTGCGGGCAACGGCGATCCATTTGCTCGCAAGGAAGACGGTAAACAGGCGATTGCGGCACTGGATCGTCTTGAGACCTCCTACGCGCAGACTGATTTTGTGAAGGAGTTGGTGGATGATATCAAAGCCCTGCGCAGTTTAGCCGAGTTGTTTGTCCGATAGGTGACTTGCCTGCTCATGCAATTGGTTTTACACCCGGGTCATTTGACGAGACCCGTAGGGATGGATTTTCTCATCATGAGAGGATTCTTGGCCTTCAGTCCTATGACCGAGCTTTTTGCCTAGGGTATCTTTCCTATTGATCTTTGTTCGATTTTGGATATTATTATGATACAGTTTAAGACGAGCATCGCGTTTTTTGTCTAAGAGACGGGCGGGGTGTGGTAAGTATATGGAATTGCGTGTCTTGGAAGACAGGCAGGTGGTATGTAACTTGCTTGCTTTCTTCCGTAAACGTAAGAGTAATCTTGAACGTCTTATAGATGAGAAAAACCGGTGGTTTTGAGCGTGTATCCCATTAGGGGATAGAGACTTGACAAGAAGGTAAAAGTTGACTATACTTTGGGTAAAGCATTGCCAAAGGAGGTACGATGAAGTTACTCCAGATGGTTGATCCGAGATTCAGTTGGGTTATGACAGTGATTCTCGGGGTTTCGGTTATTGCGATCGCATTGATCGTAGAGCGGTTTATCTACTTCGGCAAACGGCGTGCCAAGGCCGCGAAGTTCTTCGAGAAGGTTAAGGAGACGTTTGCAACGGGCGGCATCCCCGAGGTGCTTGCTCTGGTAAAGAACTACGATGTCCCTTTCGCTCATATTGTTCGTGTGGCTTTCGAGAACTACACCCTCCCAGATGAGATGATCGCTGAGCTCATGGAAAGCGAGATCCTTGAGCAGCGAACCAGGATGGAACGTTTCCTTGGTGGTTTGAATACCATAGGCAACGTGGCGCCGCTTCTAGGACTTTTGGGCACAGTGCTCGGTCTTATCAACGCATTTGCTAATATAGCTAAGTCTGGTTCAGGCGGCCCTGCCGTGGTTGCGAAAGGTGTTCAGGAGGCCCTTTACACTACCGCTTTCGGATTGATGGTTGCTGTGCCAACCATCTTCGCCTACAACTACTTTGCCAAGAAGGCCACCGACTTGACGGATGAGATGGAGTCCTTCATGCGTCAGCTCCTCAAGCTTATCTCGATGTCTAAAGGTGGTTCCTATGAGAATCCGCAAGCCTAGTAGGAAAGCGCATCCATCCGGAGAGGCTCAGATCACCTCTCTGGTTGATGTCGCCCTGAGCCTTGTTATCTTCTTCATCGTTACCCTTCCTGCGCTTCTGGAGAGCGGGATCTTTGTAAAGGCCCCAGGGGTAACTCCCGTAGGTAGTACTGAGCAGGTCGATGAGTTCAAGGTTGCTATCTACCTTAAGGCCGACGGTACCTATCTTTTGAACGAGGAGCCTATCGAGAAGGAACAGATGGGCCCACTGATCGAGCTTTTGCTCCAGCGCAGCGTGGATAAGATGGTGGTTGTCCGTGCCGACGGTGCGGTGAGTCACGGCGATGTGGTAGAGATCCTTGATCTGGCGAAGGAGAAGAAGGCGCTTAGACTGGCACTCCTGCGGGGCAGGCCTTTAGAAGAAGAAGGGTCGTAATGGCCGAAAAGAGAGAAAAGCGCGATCTTGATGTCCAGAAGGTTATCATTCCTATGGCTGGTGTGGCACTTATCGTGGTTCTGATGATGATGATAACTGCAACGCAACTCCTCACGCATGAAGAGACCCAGGTAGAGGTGCCCAGAGCGAACACGATGGAACGAACGACAGAGGATAACCTGACTATAGCCCTCGTAGGTACTATGGATAACCCTGGGGATCGTAAGCTTTACCTTAACGACTCGCTTATGCCCCTACCTTCTATCGAGCGGCGGATTCAGCAGAAGATGGGCGAGGACCCCTACTATCTGGTTGTTGTTCGTGCGGATAAGAGAGCACCTTCCCAGTGGGTTATGGATCTTTTAACGATGGTTAAAGGCGCGGGGGCGCAGCGCGTAGCGCTGTCCACTAAGCGCATTGTCAAGAAAGAAGAAGCCACCAATGGCGAATAAAGGAGATGAAAAATGGCTAGTTTTATGGGATTAGAGATCAGCCTGCGTCCGAAGGATTGGTTGCATACATGGTGGCTGGCCCTCTCTAACACGGCTCGCGGTCTTGGTGAGATTTTTGCAAACAAACGGCTGTGGGTCGGGCTTGCCGTTTCAGTGGTTCTGCATGGGTTGATTTTCTTCCTCTCGTTGGATTTGATGGGGCGCAAGGTAGGCGCAGATCTAGGTCAGGATATACCTGTAGCCTACGATCCCACTTTGCCCCCTAAAGCCCAACAGCTTGTTCAGCAGGAACAACAGTTCTTGCCTGGCAGCACAGCAGAGGAGAGTGCACCCATCGATCTCTCAAAGGGCAAGGTTTCTTTCCAGTCCCAGATAGAGGTTGATGAGTTCTCCCTGGATAAGGGTCAGGCCAGCTTAACCGGTGATGTTATCCGCATCAATCCAAATACGCGGCTTTCGACGGAGGAGATCTTAGCTCAGGCCCCGATCGACATCTCACGCAGTATCGGGGGCACGGGTGCGCAGAGTGCCTTCGATCGGATTGCCGGTTCGGGCGCTGGTAGCTCAATCGAGTTGGACAGTAGAGCCACACAGATCGGCTCCCAGGTGGAGAAGCCCACGTTTGAGAGGGCCGGTGGTGATGCCGGCGCGGCTAAACAGGCCGTCAGTGAGGGAGGCGCTAAGGGCTCGACCTTTGCTCTCACTGGCGATCTGTCGCAAGCGGATATTATAAGCAGCCCCTTCCCTGTATATCCACCGTGGGCAAGGCAGAAGGGACTGACCAATGTCACGATCCGTATCCGCTTCTCGGCCGATGCCTCGGGGAATGTGCTCTCAACTATGATCGTGGGCAAGAGCACCGGTTATCCGAACTGGGATTCCGCAGTCAAGTCAACCCTGGCTCGCTGGAAGTTCAAGCCTGCCGATGGCGTTGGCAAACGAAACGCTACCATTACCTTCAGGTTCATACTGACTTAGGAGGTCCGCTTTGAGGAAGATACCGTTTGTTCTCTTTATGGCGTTGATAGTTATTCCTGCAACTCTCTTAGGGCAGGAGCCGTGGGAAAGGGTTGTTACAGGAAAAGCGATCATCGAGAGTAAGCCGAAGGCGTTCTACTACGAGATAGATCCTTACCAACCTATAGGGATCCTCCTTGGTGCCAACAGGTTCATCCTGGACGAAAACCTTACCACCCAGGTGGAGAAGGCGGTTGGTCGAAGCACCTTCATGGCAGATCCTTATCTTTTGCGTATCCCTGTGCAGATTTCCAGGTTCTACGATCTTGATCACGAGTTTTTGAGTGTAGAAACAGCACCATACCAGGAACGTGGAGTGAGCGAATGGGAAGTGCAGATACTGGACGCACGAGGTAGCACCTTCCGCACGCTTCAAGGCAGAGGCTCCCTACCGGCTTCTATTAGCTGGGATGGGCGCGGTGACGAACTCACCGAGGTGATGCGTGTAGGCGATGTCTATTCCTACATCATTATTCTAACCATGAAAGACGGTTCCCGCATGCGTAAGATCGGCCGGCCTATCGATCTGAATGGGGTTGCTTACGACAGCGTAGTTGCGGTGAAGGAGTCAGAGATTGCAACCTACGATCCGATTGTCTCTGAAAAGATCGCCCGCTATTATCAGTACGTTCTCAACCGCTTCAAAGAGAAGGGCTTCTCCCGGATCAGAATAACCGCTTCGGATAGCTATATAGCCGATATCGCGCAGCGTTATCTTAATGAACGGCTTTACCACACTGAGATCACCGTTGTGGAGAATCCTGAGTACGCTCGTGTAGAGTTTGTCTTCCAGTAGGAGCACAATAACGCGTTAGAGAAGGGAAGTAAGGAAAGTTGAAAGGCCCGTGTGGTTGACACGGGCCTCGGTCTAAATATAATTCAGCCTCATGGAGCCGTAGTTCAGCTTGGGTAGAACGCTAGCCTGTCACGCTAGAGGTCGCGAGTTCGAGTCTCGTCGGCTCCGGTTTTTCTTTTTCTGCGATTCTCCAGCCACCTTGAAAAAAGCCAGAGCACAGGCAACACGATAACCGCCGCAAGCAAACCCCACCATCCAAGAAGGGTAAATGAGGTTACTATTACGTCCGCTGTAAGCACCCCCAGACAGATCGTAAGGAAAGAGCGCCAGGGCGGCATCCTTAACACTGATGCGATAAGCGTGCCCGTCCATGCGCCGGTTATAGGGAGAGGTATCGCTACGAACAGGAAAAGCCCCAGATACTCGTAGCGTTCAATGAGCCCGCCCTTCCTTTTGGCATGAGCAATAAGCCAGTCAAAGAATCGGCGGAGTATCTTGAAGCGACCGAGCAGTCGCATTACGGCGTCTAAAAGGAAGAGGATTGGGATCACAGGCAGGATGTTTCCTACAAGCGCTATAAGCGAGACCTGTAGCCAGGGAAGACTGAAGCCGTGTATACCTAGTGGCACGGCTCCGCGCAGCTCGGAGATGGGCGTCATGGAAAGAAGAAACACCACCAGGTGTTCCCCTAACCCCTGTTGGGTCAATGTTTGCCCTATTCGTTCTCCAAATCCACCACCCAGTGCCAGAACTGCAAGGATTAAAACCCCTATCAGGGCAAGCCTATCTTTCTTCTGTGCCATATCTCCACCAGGAAAATGGTCCCCACAAGGATTACGAGCAACGGGGTTTTGAGTGGTTTGAAATTAAAGGTCTTTCTGCGGGGGAGTGATTCAACGAGTTCTTCCAATTCTGTAATCGTAACGAGTTCTCCGGAGTTTTGATGGGCAAGATGCGCGAGCAACTTGTGGTTTGATCCACGCGAGGGTTGTTCGGGAGGAGCTGGAGTTACTTCGATCCTACCCCTTGGGACGAATCTCTGATTGTTCCATGAGATACTAAGGCGATAGGCTCCGGCTGGCGGTGTTCCTGAAAGACGGAACGAGTGAGAGGTTAAAGGTATTACATTCAACGCATGCGAGTCGGGCATCAGCCAGGCTTGGATTCCGCCACCGGTCACCTCAACCTCAGAAAAGAGTGCGAGCCTTAATGAGGCATCGGTTGATTCCTCAACCCCGAACCTGAAAGGGAAACCCTCACCTTCGATAAGGTAGACTAATGTTGTTTGGATGAAGGAGCTAAAACCTTCCCTATCCCGCCGGATGGCTGAGGTAAGATCGGGCAGCTCGACCCCAACCGTTCTCACCGGCTCGTTGAGGCTGGCCATGAAGGTAGCTCCGTCCTTGCCCACCAGGGTTTGGGCTCCAGGCCTTGCCACATACATGGCCTGGGATGGATTCTCTGCACCCCCTGTTTCAGGATGCCATTCGGCCATGAGAAGCTCTGCAAGTGGTGAGTATTGCCAGGGGGGGCTGGGATCGAACCGACGCCTCGTTGCTTTGAGGGGAAAGAGGTTCATTAAGCCGGATGGAGCCCGTTCGGCTGCAGAGATGAACATGATAGGGACAGCTTTTCTAACGGCATCCCTTACCTTTTCTTGGGTTCGGTTTGATAGATCAGCTCCAATGGGTCCAACGACCAAGACGTCCGGTTGCCTGTTCATATCACCCACAATTCGCCCAGGCGCGACCTCGATGTGGGTGGATAGCCGTATCCTGGGCAGGACCCGCAGCGCCGCAAGGATCAACTCCGTTTCCTGCGAGATCACCCCTGCTATGAATAGCACCTCCAGTTGTCTTGATTTTTGGGGCGCTCGGAAAACAAAGGAGTTGTTATCGAGTCTATCTTCCAAAGGCAAGCTGTCGAGTTCTACTCGCCAGGTTGTTTTCGAGCCGTCTTGGGGGAGCGGAATGGTTAGTTCGGTTAACCTATCCGCTGCGAGCCTTACTTCGCGTCCCGTAACTCTGTTACCCCCTTTATAGAAATCTAACCGACTAACGGTTTCGGCCTCAAGGTTAGATCTCAACCTGACCCGCGCTTGAGCAGAGTCAAGCATCTCGACCTCTTCTATGCCTATATCAGGGAGGTTTTCCTTGCCTATGGGGAGTACCCAAAGTGGTGTTGGTAGAAGCTTGCCCTCCAGTTCATCCGGGCCGTTGTGCCGTCCGTCGCTTACCAACAGGATAGCATCGGCATCTTTAGGGTCCAGTGAGCCAAGAGCGGCATGGATGTCACTGCGGCGCCCGTTGAACTTCACTGCGGCAGGATTCTTAAGCGGGGCAAGGGAATCGGCGAAACGGTAGGCGTCCAGAATCACACTTCCTTGCAGTCCTTCCAGCTCCGCCAGAAGTTGCCGGTATTGGTTCTGCTTTCCTTCGCTGGACATACTGGAGGAGGCGTCTACGAGCAGAACCAATCGGGGATGAGTTCGGGGCCTTGGTAGACGGATAGAAGGGATGAAAAGGGTCGCCAAACCAGCCAGGATGAGGCCGCGAAGGATCCAGTCTAGAGGCTTCACTGGGTTTGTGGTATGAGTTGGTCGAAGCGCAGCGGGGATGGGGCAGGACGAGTTATGAGGGTGACGCTGTCAGGAAGAGTGGCCTCTGAAAAGCTTGCTTCTTCCTCGTATACACCGTTGCCGTCGCGGTCGAACCACGCCTCTATCTTTGTTTCTTCTCGTTCCTCGAGCGTTGCAATAAAAGCACCTGATGAGTCGGTGATCGTGAGGGCGAATAGATCTTGTGGCGTCTTGAATAGAACGATCGCCGAGTAGGCGGCCCTGCCTTCTGAGGTTTTCACCTCGCCCCGGATGTCGCGAAGGACGAGTCCGGTATCCGAATACACAAAAGCAGCCAGACCCTCAGTTGTGCGATTGCCTGCGAAGTCTGAGACTCCGGGCAGAAGAACAAGATAGAAGGGGAGACCCTTAAGTGTGGTGTCGGCAACCCGGACGCTGTAGCGTGTGAGCTCCCGGTTCCATGAACCGGAGAGCGCCTCCTCGGATGCGGGCGGAGCGGTAAGTATCCGCATACCCCGGCTTGTATCTAAAGGTTCGCTGAACTCAAACCGGATACTATAGGGGAAGGTTGTCTGGGGATCAAGGGGTGATACGAGTATGCTAACAGAGGTTGTGTCTTGGCGAGTTGAGGCGCGGAAGCTTGAGCGGATTGATGCACCATTGCCTCTTGAGTCGACCACAAGGCCTGATATCTGGTAGGTCTCGTCAATAAGTGGAGAGGTAAGAAGTATCAGGGAAAATCCCCTCGTGTCGTTTGGGTCTCTCGCGATGAAGCGTATATCAGCCGTATCATTCCCGGATGCGATAAGGAATGTGCTCGGGAGCAAGGCTGTCGAGTCAAGTTCCTCATCGAAGCTCACGATTAGCTGGTTTCGGTTTATGGGGGTCACCGAAACAAGGTGCGGGGGGAACTTATCCGTATTCGGGATTGCTCCCTGACGGGCGCAACCGGCGAGTAGGATGATCACGAAAACCAAGTGTCTTGGCTTTAACATGAGGTGATGATACCCTTTGGCTCGAGGGTGTCAAGGGGTATTGGTTCCTTCGGATCCCGGGTAATTGCGATGCTCCCAACTCCCTTAGATAGCTTTCCCTTGAGGCTTGACATGTGGCGCTGTGTTTCTATACTTAGGTTATTGACCTTTAAGGAGGTTGAGAAGTTATGCTAAAAAGAATAACGATCGGGGTGGTTTTGTTGAGCGGAGTTTGCTTTGGGGCGGGTAGGCGTCCCGGCGCGGTGTTCCTCATGATCTGGCCCGGTTCACGCCCAACGGCCCTTGGGGGTGCATTTACGGCTATCGCGGACGACGCTTCGGCCGCTTACTATAACCCCGGGGGATTGGGTTTCCAGCGCAACATCATCCTTTCGATGATGCACGTTAACTGGCTTCCTGATCTGTGGCCGGGGATGTATTACGAGTATCTTGCCATTGCCGCCCCGTTCAAAAAGGTAGGAACCTTTGCATTCAACGGGGTTTACCTTACTACAGGCGAGACGGTGGTTCAGAATGAGAGTGGAACGGTGATAGGCACCTATACCACGTTTGATCTCTCCATGGGTCTAGCCTACGGACGCGAAATTGCCCCCTCCTTCTCCGTCGGAGGTGGACTGAAGTTCATCTACTCCTTCCTTGTCCCCGAGTGGGTCCTTGGACGGTTGCCTGGGCTGGGGATGAGCGAGGGGGGGCAGGGTCTCACCTGGGCGGTGGATGCCGGAGTGCTCTACAAGCCATTCGAAAGATTCCATGTAGGAACTACCCTGCAGAATCTGGGCCCACCAATTTCTTTCTCAGCCACATCAGAGCCAGATCCTCTACCCTTGATGTTGCGCATGGGAGCCAGTTACAAGCCGCTATCTTTGCTTTCTAAAGACACCACCAAGGAACAGTTCGAGATAGTCGGCTTGAGGTTGACCGGCGACATCACCAAGGTGCTTATAGGGATGTTTGCCGTCGATCCGCCTGAAGTAGACTCCATGAGTTTCGGTCAGGAGTTGGGGTATGAGATAGGTGAAAGCTGGCGCAGCCTGGGTATGGAGGTTTCAGTTTACCGCGAGATCCTTACCATGCGGGTTGGCTACTTCTTCGACAAGAGCGGAGCCAGAGGTGGTTTCGTTCTTGAAGAGAACATCAGCACAGAACACGTAGGTCTGTTCCCCCTCCTCTTTGGGTCGCAAGAGGGCAAGCTGACGAAGGTGGGGATTACGTTCGGCGCTGGTGTCAAGTATGCTGGTTTCCAGCTTGACGTTGGCGTAGACGAACTGATCTACGACTTCCCCACCGCCAACCGGAAATTCTCACTGACCTATACCTTCTAGCGAATTGAGCAGCCTTGCCCTCATAGGACTTCAGTGGGGTGATGAGGGTAAGGGCAAGATGGTAGATTGGATCTCGGC
The DNA here is from genome assembly GCA_005223075.1 of candidate division TA06 bacterium B3_TA06. Classification (NCBI taxonomy): domain Bacteria; species candidate division TA06 bacterium B3_TA06. The sequence continues at coordinate 84,834 of NJBO01000004.1, forward strand.
CCGCTTTGATCTAGCGGTTCGCTGTCAGGGCGGGCCGAACGCCGGTCACACCGTATGGGTGAACGGCAAGAGATGGATCTTCCACCAGATACCTGCTGGAATCCTTAATCCACAAATCAAAGTTGGGATCGCTGCCGGATGCGTCCTTGATCTCAAAATCCTCTTTGAAGAGCTCGATCATCTTGACAGTGAGGGTGTAGAGTACGCCTCACGGCTTACCATCGATCCTCGCGTCCACCTTATCCTTCCTCATCACAGGCTTCTGGATCGGCTGCGTGACGAGGCGCGCGGAAAGGCAAAGATAGGCGTGACCGGTAGGGGGATCGGTCCATGCTATCAGGAGAAGTATGCACGCTACGGGATCAGGGTAGGAGACCTCTTCTCCCCCTCGCTTTCAGATCGAATAGATGTTCTCCTTGGCTACGTGAATCCGATCCTTGAGAAGGTCTTTGATCAAGAACCCTTTGAGAGGCAGGGGATATTGGATGATCTTCTGAGAGTAAAGGATCGAATCACTCCCTTTGTGGGCGATGCGGCCGAGGTGGTTGAGGAATATCTTGCTCAGGGCAAAAAAGTTCTCTTTGAAGGGGCACAAGGGTTCCTTCTCGACATTGATCACGGCTCCTACCCCTATGTTACCTCTTCTCATCCCGGAACCGGCGGTATCACTTCAGGGATAGGTATATCACCCAAGTCGATAGGTGAGGTGATAGGACTTACCAAGGCCTACGCTACCCGGGTAGGCACCGGACCATTCCCTACTGAGGCGACGGGTGAGGTGGAGGCTCAACTGCAAAAGATAGGCAACGAGTTTGGCGCTTCTACCGGCCGCAGACGTCGTTGCGGCTGGCTCGATCTGCCGCTTCTGCGATACGCTATTCGCTCCAACGGCGTGGACGGCCTTGCCGTTACCAAGCTGGATGTCCTGGATGACTTTGATGTAATCAAGCTGTGCATCGGTTATCGCAGGGCTGATGGTAGTATAGCTAAGGAGATCAAGCCGTGGGATGAGAACGCGGGTGAGCCCGTCTACGAGGAGATTGAAGGATGGCGAGTCCCGACCGATGGTGTGCGGTCGCTTGAGGAACTACCAGATCGTGCCCGCGCCTATCTTGAGCGTATCTCGCGCGAGTTGGATCTCCCGCTCTGGCTCGTTTCGGTGGGCCAGGATCGCAAAGCCACCATCGTTCTTCCCGACTTCCCATTTAAATGAGTGTCCGCAGACCGCGGCTTCTTTTACATATCTGCTGTGCACCTGACGCGACCTCGGTCTTTGAACGTTTGAAAGATCGATTCCAGGTCACCGGCTTCTTCTGCAACCCCCAGATCGAACCAATGGAGGAGTACAATAAGCGGCTGGAAGAGACCAGGAAAGTGGCCGAGGCCATGGGGTTTGAACTTTTGGCCGGCGAATACGATCTTGATCTATGGCAGGATGCTATCCGCGGACTTGAGGGTGAATCTGAAAAGGGGAGACGGTGCGAGATTTGTTATAGATTTCGATTGGAGGAGACGGCAAGAACGGCAGACAAGCGAGGGTTCGACTATTTTACCTCTACCCTTTCAGTCAGTCCTCATAAATCCTTTGGTTGGCTCAAGACGATGGGAGAGGAACTAGCCGCCCGATACGGAGTCGAGTTCCTGGCCGAGGATTTCAAGAGGCAGGAGGGGTTCAAGCGCAGCCTGGAGTGGTCAGAGAAACTCCACCTCTACCGTCAGGACTACTGCGGCTGCTTGCCCTCCTCAGAAGCACGTAAGCGAGTCCTGGCCGAACAACAAGAATCCTACGAACAGTTTGCCGCAGACCTTCGAGCTTGCCGAACGTGTGAGGATTTCCTTGATCCTGCGGTTATATTTGAGGGTGGGGCCAATCGGCCTTTGATGATCATCGGACAGGCGCCGGGGCGGCATGAGCTTGCCTCGCTCAGACCTTTCTCCGGCCCGGCGGGACGCAAGCTTTGGTCTTGGTTTGCCGATCTGGGTTACGAGGAGGATCTCATCAGATCAAACGCCTACGTCACCGCGGTGGCCAAGTGTTATCCCGGACTTGGTCCGAGCGGTAAGGACGACGCCCCGCCTTCCTCCCATCAAAAGAAAAACTGCCTTCCCTGGCTGGAAGCCGAGTTCTCACACGCCCGTCCCAAACTCCTTGTCCTGATTGGCTCAATCGCCGCCAAGACCGTCCTGGGTAAGAATGCGGGCATGAACCTCGTAGGGAAGAAGATCCAAAAACGTATCTGGGGACGCAAGGTCTTCGTCCTGGTTATGCCACACTCTTCAGGTCTCAACCGCTGGCCGAACATGCCTGCAAATAAGCCAAAGTTCGAAAAGGCGCTTGAGCTTTTGAAGAAAGAACTTGATAGGTATCTCTGAGAACTCACCCCCACCCTAACCCTCCCCCGTCGAGGGGGAGGGTATAAATCATAGCCCAACTGTTTGCAAAATAAATAGACGACCTTTGCGCTCCAAAACAAAATACCCCTCCCTTGACGGGAGGGGGTAAGGGGGAGGGTGGAATCCTATTTCTTCTTACGTTTTTCCCTCATCGCCCGCTTGCGTTCCCGTAAGGCTTTAACCCTTTCCTTTAATCTCGCCTCAAATCCTCTGTCGGTAGGCACGTAATACACATGTCCCTCCACATTGGGTGGGCGGTATGTCTGGTCTTCAACCGCGTCCTCAAAGGAGTGCGGATACTGATAGTCCTTGCCGTAGCCGAGTCTCTTCATAAGTCCAGTTGGTGCGTTTCTTAGATGCAGAGGCACAGGTTCGGCCTGGGTCTCCTCTATGTCCTTTCGCGCCGCCTGGATCGCCTTGAGGGTGGCGTTTGACTTGGGTGCAAGTGCAAGGTAGATTGCCGCCTCCACCAGATGGAATACGCATTCCGGGTATCCCACGAAGTGGATTGCGTCCTTTGCCGCGTTGGCAACGACCAGTGCTTGGGGATCGGCAAGCCCGATGTCCTCGCCAGCTAGGATCACCATCCTTCTTGCCAGATAGAGTGGGTCCTCGCCCGACTCAACCATACGCATCAGCCAGTATACCGCGGCGTCCGCATCAGAGCCGCGCAGAGACTTGATGAACGCCGATATCAGGTTGTAGTGCTCCTCGCCTGCCTTGTCGTAGAGCAAAAACTTGCGCTCAAGCACCGCCTCGATTGTCTTTTTAGTGATGATCCTTTTTCCGTTTTTGTCCGGTTCGGTCACCTGCACCGCGGCCTCAATCGCGTTGAGCGCACGGCGTGCGTCTCCGTCAGAGATTTTGATGATGAAGTCGAGTACCTCATCCGAGGCTTCAGGTTTCATCCCTGCCAGGCCGCGCTCATCGGTTATCGCCTGGAGCAGGATCTTTTTGAGATCCTCTTCCTCCAGAGGATTGAATATGAAGACCCTTGATCTTGAGAGTAGCGGGCCTATGACCTCAAAGCTGGGGTTCTCGGTGGTGGCGCCGATCAGAGTGATCGTTCCCCGCTCCACGTGCGGCAGGAACCCATCCTGCTGCGCCTTGTTGAACCGGTGTATCTCGTCTAAAAAGAGGATGGTTTTGCGTTTATGAGCCTTCCAGGCAAGCTTTGCACGCTGCACGATCTCACGCACATCCTTGATCCCTGCGGCTACCGCACTTTTGGCGATGAAATCGGCGTCCACCAGTTTGGCGATAACAAAAGCAAGGCTCGTCTTACCCGAACCCGGAGGCCCCCAGAAGATCATTGATTGTATGTTGTCCGTCTCAATCAACTTCCTTAATGGTCTGCCTTTGCTGACAAGATGCTGTTGTCCCGCGAACTCGTCCAGGTTACGCGGACGCATCCTTTCCGCGAGCGGTGCCTGCGAGCCCTCGTCTGGAGAAGATTCTTTGCTTGCAAAAAGATCCACGTTCCATTATAGATGAGGAAGCGGCATAGTCAAATTCCTCTCGGTGGATAGGTTGGGTTGTCGATTAAACGCCTCAATCCTGACGATTTCAGGCAACTTTCTGCCGTTTCTGTGAGCAAGGTGGGAGTGTTACGGGGGTGTTACGGGTACGGGTTGACATAAGGGGTATGCGCGTTAGACTTTAGGGTTGAGAGATAATACTAAAGCTTGAAGTTAGGTTAACTTTTAAATCAAAGGAGCGTCTAAACGAGAATGGAGCAAGAAAAGGGTCATCTTCCCGCAACCCAGGCCCCGCCGAGGCTAAAGCATGGCCCAAGCAAATCTAGGCTAAGGCGCGGATTATCGAGGAATCTACCTCGGATCTCGCGCAAGGGATGGCTCTTCTTTGGCTTAGGGGTTCCTGCATTTATCTACGCTTTCCTTGCAGGCATAGGGATTGTTGTCCTTTCGGTTGCCAAACAAGATCTGCCTGATCCGGTTTCGCTTCAGACCTATAGGCCTCCCCTGACCACAAAGGTGTTCGATCGCAACGACAGCTTGATCTACGAGTTTTACGTTGAGCGCCGCGATCCCATCCCCTTGGACAGTATGCCTGTGCTTATGGTGGATGCTTTCGTGACAGTCGAGGATAAGCGTTTCTACAGGCACTGGGGAGTGAGTTTTCCCGATATCTTCCGGGCTTTCCTTAAGAATATAGCCGCCGGTCGTATCGTCGAGGGCGGGAGTACCATCACCCAGCAGCTTGCGCGGAACATGTTCCTTACCTTCGAGAAGAGCCTCATGCGGAAGATAAAGGAAGCGATGCTTGCGGTGCAGCTTGAGAAGATGTATGCAAAGGATGAGATACTTGAGATGTACCTGAACCAGGTCTACTTTGGTCACGGCGCATACGGTGTCGAGGCCGCGGCTCAGAGGTTCTTCGACAAGCATCTGTCCGAGCTTTCCATCGACGAGTTTTGTCTTATTGCAGGCCTTACACGCTCTCCCAGCCACTACTCGCCTTACGAGCATCCTGAACGTGCCAGGATACGACGCGATCGCTTCATAAACGCCCTTTACGAGATGGGCAAGACAGATAAGAAGACACGGGATAAACAGATTGCTGCACAGATCAAACTAGCCCCGCGCAGGCTGCCTCCCGACGAGGCCCCTTACTTCGTAGAAGAGATCAGGCGTTATCTTGAGCGTAAATACGGCTCCGGCTTGATCTATCGGGAGGGTGTCTACATCTATACCACACTTGATCTTGGGATGCAGCGTGTAGCCAACAAGGCGCTGGAGACGCAGCTTTTGAAGATTGAGAGCGAGAAGAACCTCAAGGTCCTCAAGGCTGACTACGATACGGTGGCGTTCACCGACGAGAGCGAGGCGCCCAAATATCTTCAGGCGGCACTCGTGACCATGGATGTCCACACAGGCGAGGTTCTGGCGCTTGTGGGAGGCAGGGACTACAAGCAGAGCTCGTTTGATAGGGCCGTACAGGCGAAACGTCAGCCTGGTTCCTCATTCAAGCCTTTCGTTTACACCGCCGCGATAGACAACGGTTTTACTCCAGGGGACGTGGAGTTCGATGCGCCTGTGCTTGTACGAACAGGGCGTTCGCTGTATGCTCCTGCCAACTGGGATCGTAAGTTCTACGGACCCATGACCTTGCGAGAGGGGTTGGCACAATCCCGTAACCTTGTTGCGGTGCGTCTTACACGGTACGTCGGCCCTGAGATCGTTGTCGAGTATGCTTACAAGATGGGCATTACCTCCCCGCTCAAACCGGTGCTCTCGATTGGCCTTGGTACTGTTGAAGTTGCTCCGATTGAGATGGCAACCGCCTTCTGCACCCTGGCGAATCAGGGCTACAGGGTGGAACCTGTCTTCATCCGTCGGATCATTTCCAGGGACGGCGAGATCATCGAGGAGTGGTTCCCCCAGCAGGGCGAACAGGTTCTATCTCCACAGACCTCCTTCCTTGTAACCTCCATGATGCAGAGTGTGATCAACGCAGGTACGGCCATGGGAATCAGGCGACGCGGCTTCACCCGGGTTGCTGCAGGCAAGACAGGGACGACGGATGACTTTACGGACGGCTGGTTCGTTGGGTTCACCCCGGAGATTGCCTGTGCCGTTTGGGTTGGCTTTGACCGCAAGCAGACGATCTACCGTGGTGCTTCTGGCGGTTCGTGTGCCGCTCCTATCTGGGCTGCGTTCATGAAGGCAGTAACCGAGAGTATGCCACCTTCCACCTTCAAGATGCCCGAAGGGATAGTGACCCGTACCATATGTACGCTTACCGGACAGCTTGCCACACCTGATTGCCCTCGCTCCCGCACCGAGTACTTCCTTTCCGGAACCGATCCCACCATGTACTGCCAGTACCACCGTTTGCAAAAGCTCAGGGGCGGTTCACGCGAGCAGTTCTACCGGCTTGACCGGCGCAACGCCGGGGGCTTTGTTCAGAGTAATATCGTTGATTATTAGCTCCTTATAACTCTCTTATGTCGCCTACCACTACGCCCGCTTCGGGAAAGGATCCTTTCAAACTTCATCCTTTTGATCTTGGCAGGGCCTACGAGAAGCTTTTTGAACGTTGGGGACCTCAAGGTTGGTGGCCTGCTGATACTCAAACCGAGATCATAGCCGGTGCGCTTTTGGCACAGGCAACCAACTGGAAGAACGTCGCTCAGGCTGTAGCCAACCTCAAATCCCGAAGGCTTCTTGAAGATTCTTCAGACTCACTTCATGCCCTTCTCGAACTACCACTTCCTGAACTTGCAGAGGCGATTCGACCATCAGGCTACTTTAGGCAGAAATCCAAACGTCTGCATCGTCTCATGGGGTTCCTTGCAGATAATCTAGGTTCACCGCCCTGGAAGATACCTGGGTCTCAGGTCATGCTCTGGCGTGAAAGGCTGCTTGAGCTGAATGGTCTGGGACCTGAGACCGTGGATTCCATCCTTCTTTACGGCTTTGATCTTCCTTGCTTCGTAGTGGACGCCTACACACGCAGACTGCTTTTGCGCCACGGTATGATCACCGATCAAACTTCCTACGAAGAGATCCGCTTTATGTTCGAGGACGCGCTTCCTCGAAGGAGTGAAATCTACAATGAGTACCACGCGCTCATCGTTCGGTTGGGCAAGGAGCATTGCCGCCGCAGTGCTCGCTGTACTGATTGCCCCCTCTTTGCTTGAGGGGCAGGAATACATCCGCGGTCTTTACCTTTCGCCCTACAGCGCACATCAGGAGTGGCTGCTTCAAAGGATAGAAAAGGCGGCAGACCGCAGTGATCTGAACGCGGTAGTAGTCGATATGAAGGACGACTTCGGGCTACTTCGTTATCCTTCCAAGAACCCGATAGCCCGATCCTGCGGAGCGATAAGGCCGATCTTTGATGTGGATTCGTTGATCCGACGCATGCACAATCACAACGTCAGGGTCATAGCAAGGATCGTTTGCTTTAAGGATGATTATGCTTGCAACTATTCCAACTTCGCGGTCTACCACAGCGGGGGCGGTATCTGGGCGGATGAGGGCGGAGCTTACTGGTTAAACGCTTTCGACGAGCGGACCTGGTCCTACAATATCTCTATAGCCAGGGAGCTTGAGGAGATAGGGTTTGATGAGATTCAACTGGACTACGTGCGTTTTCCTACAGACGGCGACGTGCTATCCTGTGTCTTCTACGGGCGCAAGGGAAGAATCAAGGAGGAGGCCATAGAGGGGTTTTTAAAGATGATGCGAGAAGGCATCACGGTGCCGCTTTCGGTGGACGTCTTCGGCTACGCGGCCTGGCGTGCCCTTAAGCTGGAAGGCCAGGAGCTTTCAAGGATAGCCAGACACGTTGACTACATCTGCCCTATGCTGTATCCTTCCCACTTCTCTCCGCAGTTCCTTAAGGGTGAACCTGACAGGGATTTCTGGGTTTACTACACGAGCGTGGAGAGTGCTTACAATCTCATGGGCTCCTCAAACGCACGTATAGTGACTTACGTTCAGGGGTTCTCGTGGCGTGCCCCGCGTTTCGGTCCGCAATATATCTTCGACCAGATGTTGGGTTCTCTTGCTGCAGGATCGGACGGTTTCTTCATCTGGAATGCCGCCGGCAAATACCTGCCGGCCTTCGAGGCGCTCAGTTGGGGCGGAAGTTCACTCCGAGTGAGAGACGTTCCGAGCCTCCCAGAAATCCATACGAGAAGTAGACCGCGTCCAACGTTAAGTGAAGCACTTTGGTAAACTCATACTCGTAGCCCAGGCCGAAGCTGAAACCTCCCCACGTGCCAAGATGATAGCCTGAACGATAACCACCTCTGATGGCAAGACCTGATGAGCCCGTGCTACCCTCAGGCGAGAGGTATATCTTAAGCTCTCCTCCTAAACAAACGGTGGGCGGATCATCAATAGGCCAGACAAGGTCAGAGGCGAAGAGAAGATGGCTGCCTTTTAATGGGAAGAGCAGGGCCAGCCCTCCTCGCACAGTGGTGGGGGCAAACTCAATATCATAAATGAATCGCCTTGGGGTTCCCAGATGCTGAAGCACAAGGCCTAAGTAGAGGTATTTGGTCGGCTTCACCTTTAGCCCGAAGTCCCCCAGGAGCGAGTAGGCATGGTAGTTGTATATCTTTGAGGCTACAAACTTCGCTGAAGCACCCAGCGAAACGTAGCGATTCAGCTGCCATCCTACCCCTGCCGATCCCAGGACGTCGTAGAGGGAGAATTCCCCTTGGGTTCTACCCTCTTCGTCTCGAAGTGTGTCTGTAGCCGAGAGATATGCCGCGGCAACTCCCATGCTTGCCCGTCCCTTTCGTTCAATTGGAAAAACCGTTGCGCCGCTTGCGTAGCCTACATCCCCATATAGATTCATGAACATCAATGAGACGTCCATCCCTTTCATCATACCCATTCCTGCGGGATTCCAGAACATAGCGTTGGCGTCGTCTGCGACCGCGGTGAACGCCTCACCCATCGCCACAGGACGCGCTCCCACCCCGAGCTTCAGGAACGGCATACCAACCGTCACCGCCTGAGATGTAAGTGTCAGAGAGAGGAGTATAGCTACCATAGGAAAGAGAAGGATAAGCCTGGATTCAACCGTCCGCCGTAGCTAATCCTTGCTTCAAGGGCTGTGCTCCACGATTCTCTTGAGTAGAGAAGGGAGAACGAAGCATTAGCTGCCACTCCGAATCCCTTTAGTGGCTCTTCGTGTTGAGTGATCTCGGCGATCAAGCGTCCGAAGGCGTAGCCTGCACTTCCACCTAGCGACAGCACGGGCTTGATCCGCCAGGAGCTGAATGGATCGTAGAGGATGTCGGCTCCTCCTCCAGCGGTCAAGAAGGTAGCGTAGCTCTCGTAGGGGTCATCCGCGTAGAATGTTGCGGGTCCAAGGAGCGAGACGCGGGGGCGAACAAAGAGATGTTTGCTCGGGTTGATGCCTGCGCTCACATCCGCGCATAATGGAACGCCTGTCAGGTCTCCTGCGGATAGTGGAGAAAGCAGATAGCCGATCGAGAAGCAAAAGATCCCCTTCCGCATACCGACCTGGGGTTTTAGAATAGTTGTGAACCCTTCATAGCGATCCCTGAGCTCCAGAACATGAATCGTTGCCGCAAATCCCTCTTGGGCTCTGAGGGCACATGCCAGATCCTGACCTGCCAGTAAGGCCCCTAGATTTTTTTGAGCAAAATTTAGCTCTTGCCGGGCAAAACCTCCCAGTAGAAGCAATGTAATTACACCCATGCAGAATTATAAGGTAGCGGCAGGCGTTGTCAATCTCCCTGACCTTACCTAGGTAAACGGTGGCGGCGAAACCTATGCGAGGACCGGCTCCAAGCATCACTTAGACAACGATAGATTTGTTATTTTCTGGGTTACGCTGAATGCTCCGGAATTTTTGAAGTCTCGCTGGCTCTCCACCCTGTGCCTTATGTTATGAGCGCTGCGATCTTTTGCCCAAAGGGCAAAAGGAGCATTAAGGGTCCGGTGGGCCTGTAAGCCGAATTCTGTCTAGGGCGGTCATCTGTCTAGTGCCAGCGCGTTGCCGCGGGCATCCTGCAGCCTACCCGAGGGGTCAGGACCTACGTCCAGTCGACGGGCCGCCGCCCCCCTGCTTGGCCTTGCTCCGGGTGGAGTTTACCGTGCCCTGGATGTTACCACCCAGGCGGTGCGCTCTTACCGCACCTTTTCACCCTTACCTGCGGGAACAGGCGGTATGTTTTCTGTGGCACTGGTCAAGGGTTGCCCCTTCCGGCTGTTAGCCGGCACCCTGCCCTGTGGAGTTCGGACTTTCCTCTCCGCCCCGAAGGCAGAGCGACCACCTGGCCCACCGGACAAGATATTCTAGCCTCCGCATAAGGTTTGTCAAGCAAGAGCGGTTGTCTCCTCACCTCAGTAATTTGATACTACTTTTTTGTAAAAGATTTAAATTGACTTGAAACCACTTGACAAGATTTTTTTGCGTATATTTGGATACGGGGGAATCCCTGAGGGGTTCCCATGCACGTAAATAAACCAAACAAAGGAGGACATCATGTCCAAATCAAAAAAACTCCTCCTCATCGCCGCGGTTGCGGTGTGCGAGGACCGGATCGTGTGGGTGTATTCCCGTCTTAACACCGACACCATCTTCGAGGCCTTCGCCTTGATCACCGACTGGGACATGGGGGTTGGGATCTCGGAGTCCTCACCTGAGCCAGCATCACCAATCAAGCTTGAGGCCTCCCTCAACCGGCTCTCATACGATGTCCCAGGCGAAGCCCGGCTTACCCTCTACTCCGCCGACGGCCGGAAGGTGCTTACCGAGACCATCCAGGGCAAGGGCATCTGGACGCCCTCCCCGCCCTCCTCCCACCTCCCCTCCGGCGTGTATTTTGCCCGGGTTGAGGGGGATGCGTCATCCAAAACACAGAAGGTTGTTCTCATAAGATAGTAAGCGTGCCGACTTACGCGAAGCGGCGTTTAGAAACGCTAAAGTCGGCCCCTACGTTTTCCCTGCGATCTTTTTGCCGAAGGGTAAAAGGAGCATTTATCCCGGGGTCCCCGCTCGAATACCTTGTATTCGAGTGGGGTGAAATTGCTTGACAATGTAAGGAATTGGCGTATCTTCTTGACAATATGTTGCCGGACTCACAAACCGGTAGTAACCCCCAAGTCCAATCGGCGGGGAAATCGTTGCTTCCTGAGCAGGTAGTTGAGAACCTCAAGCAAACAGCAAGGGACGCGTCAGCGAACTCCTACTCCCCCTACTCCAACTTTCCCGTGGGAGCAGCGGTTTTAGCAGAAAGCGGTCGCATCTATTCCGGCACCAACGTGGAGAACGCATCCTACGGGCTTACCATATGTGCCGAGCGTGTTGCTGTAGCTGCGGCAGTTACCGCAGGTGAGAGGAGTATCGCTGCAATCGCTATCTATACTTCTACAGAAGAGCCTTCCGTTCCCTGCGGGGCGTGCCTTGCGGTGATATCTGAATTTGCGGATGGCATACCGATCCTTTTATTCACTGAAGACAAACAGTGCTGGTATTCACTTAACCAGCTGCTGCCAGAAAGATTTAAACTAAAGCCAAAGGAGACATGATAATGGAGCAAAAGAACGTCGACGAACTCCTTGCTAAGGCCGAGAAGCCGAGCAAGGACGCGATGAAGATGCACCCATTCTATCAGGGCAAGGTGCAGGTGATGGCCAAGTGCTGCGTGCGTAACATGGACGACTTCGCCATCTGGTATACGCCTGGCGTGGCCAAGCCGTGTCTGGATATCCGCGACCACCCGGAAAAGGTGTTTGAACACACCAACAAGGGGAACATGGTGGCGGTGGTCTCGGACGGCACGCGGGTGCTTGGTCTGGGTGACATCGGCCCCGAGGCCGGGCTGCCGGTGATGGAGGGTAAAGGACTTCTCTTCAAATACCTGGGCGGTGTTGATGCCTTCCCCATCTGTCTTGATACCAAGGACCCGGACAAGATCATCGAGACGGTGCTCCTTCTTCAGCCATCATTCGGCGGCATCAACCTGGAGGATATCTCTCAGCCCAAGTGTTTCGACGTTCTGGATGAGCTCAGAAAGCGCGCCCGCATCCCTGTGTGGCACGACGACCAGCAGGGCACGGCTGCGATAATCTACGCCGGACTCATCAACGCCGTTAAGCTGGTGGGCAAGAAGATTGCCGATATTAAGCTGGTCTTCCTGGGAGCCGGTGCCGCGAACATCCGTGCCGCTCACGTGTGCATCACCGGTGGTTTCAACCCGGAGAATATGATCCTGGTGGATTCCAAGGGCATTATCCATAAGGAACGCACCGAGCTTGCAGAGAAGTACAAACAGAAGTGGGAGCTTGCTCAGATCACCAACCGCGAGCAAGTCAAGGGGGGTATTGCAGATGCCATGCGCGGCGCCGATGCGGTGGTTGGTGCATCCAAGCCCGGTCCCGGCGTCATATTGCCAGAGTGGATCAAGGCCATGGCCGCAGACCCGATCGTATTTCCCTGTGCCAACCCGGTGCCTGAGATCTGGCCCTGGGAGGCCAAGGAGGCGGGTGCTCGAGTGGTCGCAACCGGACGTTCCGATTTCCCAAATCAGGTCAACAACTCGCTTGGCTTCCCCGGCATCTTCCGCGGAACCCTTGACGTGCGCGCCAGAACCATCACCGATGGCATGTGCATCGCCGCAGCCAAGGAGCTTGCAAAGGTCGCCGAGGACAAAGGTCTTACGGAGGACTACATCATCCCCTCCATGGACGAGTGGGAGGTCTTCCCGCGCGAGGCCGCAGCCGTCGGTATGCAGGCCGTCGAGGAAGGGGTGGCGCTTCGCGCAGACGTCACCCGTGAGCAGTTGCTCAAAGAGGCGGAGGAGACGATCCGCAACGCACGCTCCTCTGTCCAACTTCTCATGAAGGAAGGTTATATACCTGAGTATAAAGAGGAATAGTTAAGTGCTCCTTTCGTCCCCTTGGGACAAAAGATCGCAGTGAGAATAAGAAGGCCAGCCCACAGGCTGGCCTTTCACCTTTAATCAGGTAGTATATTGACAAACATGATCCCTCCATTAAACTATCCTCTAGGGATTTTAAACACAAATAAAGGAGCGAGATGAATCTGTTTTTACTTTTGGTCGCCGCCGTGCCGCTTCCTACGCTCGAGCAGCATATGCTCCTTCACAAGCAGGAGAAGGTTAGCCAGAGAATTATGATACCTGGCGATTACTGGGATGAGGGGCACGACTTCGACGTTCTTGACTACGATATAGATATGACCGTAGATATACCCGCGGACACCATCTGGGCAGATGTAGGTATTCAGTTTGAGGTGCTTTCGGATGATCTGGACACCATGGGTCTGAACTTCCACTGGGCACTCACGGTGGAGGAGGTAAAGGAAGGTTCTAACCCACTCGAATGGGAGTCCGTCATAGGCGGAGATTTAAAGATAGCCATGGGCAGAGAGGTATCGGCAGGCGATACCCTTGAGCTTACCATCAGCTATCATGGGAAACCGATTCAACGGGGGCAGGGCCTCTACATAGACGAATTGGTTACCTACACCAACTGTGAACCGCAAGGGGCGCGGAACTGGATTCCATGCTACGACGAACCCTCGGACAAGGCAACGTTTACCCAGCATATCACCGTGCCACGCGATTATAAACTCGTAGCCAACGGAACCCTTGAATCCTTGGAAAAGAATGGAAACTGGTGGACATATACCTGGCGCGAGCACTATCCCCAGCCTACCTATCTTATCGCCTTTGCCACAAGTAAGCACTACGTCACAAAGGATACCTTCGCCACTGTGGATGCGATCGAAGTTCCCATGAGAACCTGGATGCTTGAAAGCCACAATGTAGCGAATAAGTTTGATTGCACCCCCGGAATAGTGGAATACTTCTCCGATATCTTCCCGCCCTACCCCTTTGCCGATGAGAAGTACGATCAGGTCCATGCTCCAATAGGTGGAGCCATGGAAAACACCACCTGCACATTCATCAACACCTTCAAGAACTGGGGAACCACATGGGATCCTGTGATCGCACACGAGCTCTCTCACGATTGGTGGGGCGACTGGCTTACCTGTGCCACCTGGGCCGATCTGTGGCTCAACGAGGGATTTGCCACATACTGCGAGGTTCTGTGGTGGGAGGAAAAATACGGTCAGGAGGGCTACGACGCCTACGCTCGTTGGATAATGGATCTCTATCTTGAATACGGTCAGCGCCATCCTATCTACGATCCGCCGTGGGGTGATCTCTTTGGGGTGACTACCTACGAGAAGGGTGGAAGCGTTATGCACATGCTGAGGCAGGTTTTAGGCGATTCAATCTTCTTCGCGGGCCTCAACACCTACGCGTGGCGCAACGCAAACGAGGCTGTTATCACCGACGACTTCCAGGATGTAATGGAAGAGGTGGCAGCCCAGGACCTTGACTGGTTCTTTGACGCCTGGATATACGGACCGGGACACCCCCACTACGAGATCGGCTGGAGAGTTGCCCCTAAATCGGGTAACACTTACGATGTGGAGTTTGCTATCTCCCAGATGCAGGATCAGAGCAAACATTATTTCCCATTCCGGATGCCTTTAGAGATCTATATTTACTCCAGAAGTGACACAACGGTTGAGACCATCACAGACAGCCTCGGTTATCAGCGATTCAGTGTTGAAATCGAGGGAGAGCCAGATTCCTTCCGCTTGGGCCCTCGTAGCAAGGTACTATGCGAGATAACCTATCACGACGACATTGACGATGTGCCTCGGCCGGGTGTTGAAGAGAAACCGGTCGATAGAACAGCACCTTTGACGCTCTCCGCAGACGATATGTTCACCGATCTCATGCACGTTCGCTTCAGCCAGCCGCAGGCTCAGTTCGTAAGCCTTGCTCTTTATGATGCCGCTGGTCGTCGAGTCAGACTGTTCTACAAAGGTCGCTCCAGGGAGTTCTACCGGGTCTATCCACTTGCAGATCTCGCTTCCGGTGTTTACTTCGTTCGCCTGGGGCAGGCCAGCGGTTCTTATACGTCGGTAAAGACTGTCAAGATCAGGTAAGCCATGAGAGCATTGGTAAACCTTTTACTTATCCTCACTGCCTGGTGGCCCAAAGAGCGAAGCGGGTTGGAGCACCATCCGGTTATGGAGTTCGCGGATTTCGTTTTAGAAGATACGAGCATTGCCTATGACATCCAGCACTATAAGCTCGCCTTTGATGTTGATATCCCAGCCGAGACACTTTCCGCTAACACAGAGATCACCCTCAGTATGCTGGAATCTACAGATTCCCTGATGTTGCATTTTGTGGGGATGGAGGTCTCCGAGATCAAAGAAGGAGGCGAGTCTCGTTCCTTTGAGCGTGTTGATTCCTTCCTTGTGTTATCCCTGGGTCGAACCGCTTCAGCAGGTGAAGAGATTGTCTTGGATATCTCCTACCACGGAGCACCTACCCCTGCTTCAAGCGTATTTGGTGAGGGGCTTGTGATTGACGGAAGTGACGCTGACACAGCGGTTACCTACACCTGTAACGCACCCTGGGCTGCCAAATACTGGTTCCCATGCCAGGATAATCCGGCTGATAAGGCAACCAGCCAGATGGAGGTTACCGTTCCCGCAGGCTACGAGGTTATATCAAACGGTACGCTTGCCTCGGCTGATCGTTCGGGTTCAAACTGGACCTTCCATTGGCAGGAGTTCCACCCCATCGCCACCTACCTCATCGCGTTCGCCGCATCGAAGAACTACGCACTAACCACAGATACTGCCTCGATCGACGGCACACCGCTACCCATCTACCACTGGGTGCTTGCCAAGGACTCCGCCCAGGTTACCCCTAAGCTTATGCGGGTGAATGAGATAGTGGAGTACTTCTCCGAGCTCTTCTATTCTTATCCTTTCCTTGACGAGAAGTATGCTCACGTTCATTTCCCTGTACGGGGTGCCATGGAGAACCAGACCTGCACCCACATCAACACCAATATCCCGTGGGGTGACTGGGACGTTATCGTTGCCCATGAGCTTTCTCACTCCTGGTGGGGCAATGCGATAACCTGCCGTAAGCTCAAGCACATGTGGCTTAACGAGGGTTTTGCCACCTACTGTGAAGCCTTATGGATCGAGCACCGCGACGGCGCTGACGCATATCAGGAGTACTATGAGCGGGAGATTGCGGGCGGGTATCTCGGCGACTTCCAATCAAGGCGCTATCCCATACTTGATCCACCCTGGTCGGAGATCTACTCTCCTCTTACATACGAGAAGCCTGCCGCCGTTCTGCACATGCTGCGGCGGATTGTAGGAGATGACGAGTTCTTTAGCATCCTGCGAACCTACGGCGAGCGTTATCAGGATTCCACCGCATTGAGCGAGGACTTCGAGGCGGTGGTGGACGAAGTCACAGGGCAAGACTACTCCTGGTTCTTTAACCAGTGGCTCAGGGCTCCTGGCCATCCTGAATATCTAATCAGCTGGGGTGTTGAGCCGACAGGCGATTCTGTACGGGTAATCATGAGATTGCGTCAGACCCAGAGCTGGCCGCCTGATGTTCCAATATTTCGAATGCCGGTTGAGTTCGGTCTCATTGAAAGTGCAGATACCAGCTTCGTTTCGTTCATTGACAGCCTCGAAGATCAAAGTTTTGAGGTTACAATAGGCGGTGCACCTGATGGAGTTATCTTCGATCCACACGGCAATCTGCTCTGCGAGATTGAGGTATCCGGTATAGCCGAGAAGAACCCGGATGATGGTTCAGGTTTTGTCTGCTCAACCATCTGTAGTGGCTTGCTGGAGTACACGTTGGATTTCCATAAGCGGATTGATCTGGTGCTCTACGACGTCTCAGGCCGCCAGATTGAAACTTGGTCAGATATCAAGGAAAGCGGTTCCTTGGATCTTGGGCATTTGCCCGGCGGGGTCTACTTCCTGAGGGTTTTGAGTCTCCCCTCACAGACGCATCGAGTAGTTCTCATCCGATGAGATAAACTAACGCAGGACAGCCCCGCCCTTCCTTATCCCTTCAGTTAATTCCAGAACCTAGTAGATGACTATCTTCCCTCTGAATTCTTGATTCTCCACGTCTAATCGGTAGAAGTAGACACCCGGCTGCTGCACGATCCGAAAGCTTGCTTCTCCATCCTCGATCCTTCGAGAGTACTCCGCGATGCGCTGCCCGGCAACGTTGTAGAGGAGAAGCGTTGCTTTGTCTGAATCCGTTCCAACGGTCAGTTTGACTTCAACCTCATGGCCGATAAGGGATGTGGTGACGGAGGGTGGTCTGTCAGGCGACTCGGCGATCCCGCCTGTTGATTCGTTGCGATAGTAGCGCAGTCTGCCTCCTTGAACGAGGTAGAGGTCAAGATCACCGTCTTCATCAGCATCGCAGAGACAAGGGTTGCCGCTGACTCCGAGACTCTTGAATACCTCCTCGTGCTTATGCCAGCGAGGATTATCCTGACCGGAATTAAAGTATGCAACCAACCCCTGGTATCCGGTATTGACTGTGAGATCGGGCAGGTCTAATTCGTTGTCGGTTAAATCTCCTGGCGTTAAAAAGATGATTCCAGAACTGGGCAGGCCTGTTATAAAATCGTGATGGTATTCATAGATAGGTTCCTCATCAGAGCCTGTGTTGATAAAGCCTACTACGGTTGAATCCTCATAGTCGGCGGTAAGCTCACCGATTAAGTCCATGTCGCCGTCGCCGTCCACGTCAAGGAAGCATGAGGGGAAAAGCGGAGGTAACTCCTTAAGCGCATTGCTGTCTGCGACCCATTCAGGTTCCTCTTTCGTGCCCTGGTTACGGTGAAGGATGTGGGAACCGATGTAGTTGGATTCATCGTCCTCCTTGATGATGTTTATTACGTAGTCAACAAGACCGTCTTGGCTGAAGTCTACGTATTGCAGGTGTCCATTAGAGATAGGAATATGTACGTTCCATTCCCAATAGCGGTAATGCGTATCTACTTGCCAAAGGGTGCCGTCTTCGTTCGCAGAGGAGTGATGCCTGAAGTAGGGGAATAGATAGCCGGGTCCGAAGGGGTCTTCTTGGTATTCCTGTTCAGCCACAGCCAACTCAGGTATTCCATCGGCATCAAGGTCGGCTGCGGCTGGATAGTGCCCCAGAATTCCTCCCCAAACGATGGGCCGTGCGTCGTAAGCGATTCCTTCGGACGTAAGTCTGCCTGGGATGTAGTGATAGCCTTCGTCCCAATCATATCCGGGGTAGATGATATCCTCAACCCCGTCTTGGTTCCAATCGAGGATTTCAAGTTCCTTTATCTCGTTTCTTAAAAAGAGGTGAATGGTGTCCCATTCAGGGGAGAGGGCAGAACCCTTATTGTGCCAGACAGTGAAGTACACCCAATCTGGACGAGGGTCGACAGCAAGCCATTCTCCTGTCAGTACATCCCAGACACCATCTTTGTCCCAGTCTATCCATTGAAGCGCGGGCAGCGCTGGCCAGTATCCGAAGTAGGAGCTATCGAGTTCCCATGATGGCTTCTCGGGAGTGCCGGCATTCCACCACAAGGCTGGTAGTGGGGAATCCTCCTCTACCCACATATACCCCATCATATCCAGATCTCCATCCTCGTCTATGTCGGCAAAGTCGGGTCTTATGACCCACTCCTTGTCAAAGAGTGTGGTGTCAAGTTCCCATAGAGGTTCGCCTGGCTTTCCCTTGTTAACAAAGACGAACATGAGGCGAGACCAGCCCTTCTCCATCGAGATCACGATTTCATCTCTTCCGTCTGCATTAAGATCGCCTACCCCTAAGGAATGTATCACTCCTTGAAGAGGTGGTTCAAAAACGATTCCGTTAAGAAGTTCCTGGTTCGCCTTCCATTGTCTGCCTCTGGAGGTAAGGATATTCTCGAATGCTTCGAGGGAATCACCGAACTCCTTGCCAAGGCGTATCATATCTTCATCGCCGTCAAGGTCCACATCCACGAACTCCAGTTGTTGTTGGTTAAAGGTAAGCCCCAGGCTTATACGCTCGGTCTCGTCGACCCAGTACCACTGCGGCTGGGCCGAAAAAAGGGTCAGAAACACAAAGATGAACATATACACCTCCTTTTGTCCATCTAAATATCATAACTTAGGAGAAGTAATTGTCAAGTCTGCGCATTGCCTCATCAAAAATCCACCTGACCGAAGGATGACGCTTGCGGAATAACATGTCTGGTTGCCTCACGTAAAAATCCACATGAACGTGGATCAGAGTATGATCGTTTCCATTAAGAACAAGAAAAGGAGGCGGTCATATGGCACTGTACCCTATGAGTGCACCAGGCACTCAAGGGGCACGCTGACGTTAAGAGAAAGGAGAGCGGTGATTAAGGAAACAGTAGGACGCTATCAGAGGGCTAGGAAGAGGGAGAAAACAAAGATACTGGATGAGTTTGTGGTCTTGACCGGCTACACCAGGCATCATGCTTGTTGGGTCTTGAGGACGTGGGGCAAGCGCAGCCCTCCCAAGCATACCAGGAGAAGACGCCGTATCTACGATCACAAGGTATTTGTGGCACTCAGGGAGGTATGGCTTATCTGTGACTCGATCTGCGGCAAGCGACTGGCTCCGTATCTTAAGGAGATAGTGCCTATTCTTATTCGCCACAAGGAGTTGACTGTAAACACCGAGACTGCCGAAAAGCTTACAAGGATAAGTGCTGCAACCATAGACAGACTACTTGCGCCGGAGAGGAAGAAGTACAATACAAAGCCCAGATTGAGGTCTGAGAGTTCGCTTCTTAACCGGATACCACTAAAGACCTTCTCTGAGTGGGACAGAACTAAGCCTGGTCATCTACAGGTGGATCTGGTGGAGCACAACGGGGGGACCACTAGAGGCGAATACACCTGCAGCCTGGTTATGACGGACCCCTGCAGCGGCTGGACCGAGGTTCGTGCGGTTCGCAACAAGGCTCAGGTGTGGGTGTTTGAGGCATTGCAGTACAGCCTTGGCCGTATCCCCTTCCAAATAGATGGGCTGCACTCTGACGGCGGCTCCGAGTTCATCAACGACCATCTGGAAAAGTACTGTGAGAAAGAAGGGATAACCTTTACCCACTCCCGCCCCTACAAGAAGAACGACAACTTCTGCGTAGAGCAGAAGAACGGTAACATAGTGCGCAGGACTGTAGGTTATGGCAGATACAGAGGTGAAAGTGCTTTGAAGGTGCTGAACGAGCTGTACGAAGTTCTCAGAGTATACGTGAACTACTTTCAGCCGGTGATGAAGCTTGTGGAGAAGACCAGAATAGGCAGCAGGGTCACCAAGCGCTATGATAAGGCGAGAACCCCCTTTAAGCAATTACTGGAGTGTGAGCAGATAGAAAAAGAGGCAAAGCAAGTGTTGAGTGAACAGTACAGAAGCTTAAATCCTGCTGAACTGAAGAGGAAGATTACATGTTATCAGCAGCAGCTATTCAGATATCTACCCAGGAGAAGAACGAGGGACAAATCAGGACTGGACAGCGTGAAGATTTACTCCGCAAGCGTCGTCCTTCGGTCAGGTAGAATTTAAATGAGGCAACAGGTATTCATTTCAAGTGGATTCTTATGTGAGGCAACAGGGTCTGACGTGGGATACTCGGGGAGTTTTGATTGGGGTCCCCACGAGGTCGCGAAGCAAAGACGTGGGGTAAATAAAGGGGGTCCCCGAGAAGTTACGTCGTAACTTCTCGGGGCTTAATAGCGCTATGGGGATTCGAACCCCAGTCTCCTGGCTGAGAACCAGGTGTCCTAGGCCGGACTAGACGATAGCGCCACAAGGCCAATTCTATCCACAAGGCTTGATTTGTCAAGCTTAAGACCTATAGGGATGTGCAGTGGAAGATCGCGTGTTACGCTTGGACGGTCTTGACAACTGCCGAAAATTAATTATCTTTAGGGGGCTTGCAAGATGCGTATTTTCGTGTAAACTCTTGAGTGTGGAATGCAGGTCGCTAATTTTATGGAGGAGATAAGTCGGATATACCGCCTTTGTGGTGGCGGTAGAAAGAAATTTTAAGGAGGCATCATGAAGTTTGCGTGGAAACTCCTTCCACTTCTCCTTATCGCAGGGTTGTTCACTGTGGGTTACGCCGCGAAGCGAGGCGAACGTTCGAACGGACGACCCTCTGATGAACCCTTCTTATTGGTGGTTGGAATCGTTCCAGGCAGTATGGCCGATCAGGTGGGTATCAAGGAAGGCGATATCTTGCGTTCCTATGATGGGAACTGGGTCCAGTCCATAGAGGAGCTGGAAGCGGTAAAGAAGCTGGCCGTGGATTCGGTCGAGGTTATCTTTGACCGCGGCGAGGAAACCCTGAGCTTCATCTTTCCTCCGGGTCAGATGGGACTCTACCTCGAGCAACAACTGCCTGAGCTTGAATACACGTCGGATGCGGTTCTGCTACAGGGAATAGGACCCTTGGATGAGAAAGAAGGGATGAATAACTCATTTATTCTCTCGCTTGCCCGGACAGCGAACTACCTCAAGGATACGCTTGACTATACCATGCTAATGGGGCTTTCTGGGGCAGCTTTTCGTCTTCAGATGCACCATAACTGGGATATCTCGGCAGTTCTCGCTTCCGAAGGGTACCGCTGTGATCTTGTAGCCTTGGGGGCCTTGGGTTATGAGTACCGATACCTCGAGTTAGAGGAGAACATGCGCAACGTTGAAGCCGTGCGTGATGCTATAATCCAGACGGTTGATGCAGGTAGTCCTGTTATCGCCTTTCAGTTGGCGGCTTTCCCGGACTGGGGTATAATAACCGGGTACCAGAAGTCCGGACGAGAGTTCCTTGTCCGGGTCTACGAGAGTAAACGTACAGGCTACACGCTGGCCGAGGCCTTTCCCAAAAAGGTTTATCTTATTGAGGGACGCGATGTTCCCCCGACCCTAATGGAAGCCATCATCCGTTCCTTCGCGATAGCTCAGGAGGTTCTTGAGACCGAGCGCATCGGGGACTACTACTGTGGCCTCGAGGTGATGAAGAATTGGATTCAGGCCCTTGAAACGGGTGCGTTCCATAACCTCAGAGCAGAGGACTTCAATCGCATCGTCGACGCCAACGCCTGGATGTACAAGCAGCTTGCCGAGGATCGTGACTTTGCCGCTGCATATCTTAAGCGGATAGCGCCTCAGTTCCCGGATATCCAGGATAAGCTCTTGGCTATTGCAGACCTTTATGCTACAGAGGCAGAGTACCTGAATCTAGCGTTCGCATCTGAAGAAGAGATGCCCGTTGTCTGGGCCACAGACCTGGAAAGCCAGTATGACTGGACTCCCCAGATGCGTATGCGCGAGATCAACTACCTGCGTTTTGCAAGAGTAAAGGAAGACGAAGCGCTCAAAATCTGGTGCGCGATCAACGCGATCTACAACCCTGAACCCGTAGAAGAAGAGGAAGCCACTGAGGAAGCCCCCCTACCCGAAGAGGAGCAGCCCGAAGAGCCGATTCAAGAGGAGGAGATACAACCCACCCAGCCTGAGAGGTTCCGCGGGGAGGCCCAGTAGCAGCAGGGCCTGGCTTTTAAGTAATCCCTGTTTCGCTGACCACCGGGATCCATGATGCCTCCTCCACGGTCACGAGATAAGCCGTTAAGTGTCGTCAACCTGAAGAATGCAGGGCTGGGCACGATTATCTTTGTGGCCTGGCCGGTTGCCCTGTCTACCCTTCTTACCCAGCTTATGACCATAGTGGACGCGTTCTGGATCGGTCGGTTGGGTTCAGTTGCTCTTGCCGCGGTGGGTGTAGCAGGCTCGGTATTCTGGGTTCTTGTCGCGCTTTCCCAGTTGACAAACGCACCTACGATGGCTTTCGTGGCCCGTTTCGCAGGAGCCAACGACCGTTCTCAGGCCCAGGCTGCGCTCTTTCACGGCCTCCTCCTGGCCCTATCCCTAGGTGTGATTTTAGCCCTTGCTGGCGTCCCTTTGAGCAGGCCTATACTTTCCCTGTTCGGTGCCAGTCCGGAGGTGATGAAGGTGGGCACTCCTTACCTTGTGATCCTTTTTGTTATCCTGCCGTTTGTTTACTTTTCTGCTGCCTCCTTCACCGCTATGCAGGCAACAGGCGATACCCTTTCCCCGCTTCTCGTTTCCGCGGGCTCCAACGTTATTAACCTGGTGCTCGATCCCTTGTTGATCTTCGGCTGGCTGGGTTTTCCCCGCTTGGGTGTGCTTGGGGCAGGAATCGCCACCGCTGTGGCTACCCTGTTCAACGTGATAGCAGCACTCATAATCCTGAGCAGAAGAGGCTTGCTTGGAGTGGTTCCACCACGGCTAGCGATTCTCGTCCGTTTCCTCAAGGTCGGCTTCTTTGCCATGATTCAGGGGATCACCAGGCCGTTGACCGGCATGGCGATGTTCTACATCATTGGTCTTTCCGGTGTTGTCGCTCAGGCCGCATTCACTGTGGGGCTTCGGATCATAGGCATCCCCTTTATATTCCTCACAGGCCTTACGGTTGCCACCCAGTCCCTTGTGGGACAGTATCTAGGTGCTAGGAAACCTCTTGCGGCGTCACGCATCGTTCGTCTGAGCGGTCTATCCGGGTTCCTGCTGCAAGTCATTCTCTCGACACTTCTTTTCCTCGCCGCCGGTTGGCTCGTCGGCGTCTTTGCCCCGGGGCAGGATGAGGTGATAAAGGTCGGATCGGCTTACCTGCGGGTTTTGGCACCGTTCCTTTTGATCTTACCCTTCTCCATGGCGTGGTCCGGAGCTCAGTACGGTGCAGGACGAACCCTAGGCCCTGCCGTGGCCGCAGTGGCGGCAAACTGGATAGTCAAGCTTCCGTTGGCTTTCGTGTTAAGTCAAATAGTCGGGATGGATACCACAGGTGTCTGGCTGGCGATAGGCGCGTCCGTCGTGGTTGAGACCGCGGTTAACGGAGGATACTTCGCCTCAGGTAAATGGAAGAAGGGAGCGCTATGATAAAACTTCGCGAGGCGACTTTCAAGGATCGTGATGGAATCCTGAGGATAGCATCCGCCACCTGGGAGGGTTGGGACTACGTTCCCCTCTACCTTGATGAGTGGATAAAGGAGGGCGGACTCTACGTTGCCGAGATTGAAGGGGAGATAGTCGGTATCACCAAGACCACGGAGCTATCTCCTGGAGAGATCTGGCTAGAAGCCATACGCGTAGCCGAGGAACATCGCAGAAAGGGCCTGGGACGCGAGATTGCCGAGGAGCAGTTAAGGCTGGCACTTGCCGCAAGCCCCAAGAGCATAAGGCTTTCCACCGCCGACGTCAACACCGCAAGCCTTGCGATAATACATCACCTTGGATTCCAGGAGTACGTGGTCTTTGATTACTTCGAGCAGAGGGAGCCTTTAGGTACATTGCGGAAAGTAGAGTTAGATGAAAAGGAGTTCCTCGCCGGTGCAGAGGTCACCGAGAAGGCCTGGGCACTCGTCCGATCCAGCGAAGAGTTTGTCGCCTCAAAGGGACTCTTGCCCCATACCTGGAAGTTCCGTAATTTCACAGAAGAGCTTTTCCGTTCCCTCCTGGAGGATGGGTTGGTTTACGTGACCCCTGAAGTCGGTGGAGTGCTGGTTCTTATGAGGAACCGCTATACGCCTGAAAGTCGAGAGATTGCGTTTCTTGAGGGCGATGAGCGCTCCCTTGAGATATTGAGCAAACTGGCTCAAGCGAAACTCGCCTCCCTACCGGATGGCGTGAGGTTCCTGGCCTTCGCAGCCAGTAAACGCAAGCACAAGATACTACAACACTTAGGTATGAAGTTCCACGAGCGTGTCAAGAAGGTATATGTGTTTGACTATCCTCTGGACAAGAAGTGATGAAGTCGTTGTGTGTCAATTGAGTCGAGCTCCTGCAGCCACCTTGACTTTGTTTGCTCTATTGGGATAATGAACAATGCGTAAGATGGTGATCTTTGGAGCATTGCTGCTCGTGGGATGTTGTGGATACTCAACCCGCGCTCTCCTGCCTTCGTATCTTAAAACGATCTATATCTCCGATGTTGAGAACAAGACCCTGCGTCCCCTTCTTGCCGAGAACCTCAGGGACGGGGTTGTATTGGCCTTCACCCGAAGCGGTCGTCTGCGTGTTTCATCGGACGCCTCGGCCGATCTCGTTCTCAGGGTCAGTATCACCGGCTATAGACGCACCGCGGCTGTCTACGATGCTTCGCGTAACGTATCCCAGTGGAAATACGAACTGCGCTTTGAAAGCCAGTGCCGGGATCAGGTAAAGAACACCGTACTTTGGGATGATAGAAAAACCACCTCAGAGGTGCTTGACGCCGAGTTGGATGAGGAAGAGGGCATTCGGCAGCTGCTTGAGCGGGCAGCAGATGAGATCGTACGCAGCACACTGCTTGCATGGTAGCCCAGGCCTTCAACGTTCAGATAGAGGAGTTGGTTACGTGCGGTGACGGGTTGGAGCATCTGGAGGCCGGTCGGGGCTGATATGTTCCCCAAGACCGCTCATATTGAACTTGTGAGTCTCATGGAGATCGGATGATTCTATTCAAAGATGCCTTGATCCACTCCCCACCGCGCAAATCCTTGCGAGCCGATCTTTTGGTTGAAGGCTCCAGGATTGCCAGGATCGGAAGGGTTGAATCCTCAGCCGACGCCGGGACTTACGAGAACAAGGTGCTCTTGCCTGGGTATATAGATTCTCACATACATCTTCTTGAATACGGGTATTCGCTTGTCTTCCTTGACCTCCGGGAGATTCGTAGCAGAGAGGAGTTTTTTCCCTCGCTCTCATCGTATCTTCCCACTGCTCGCAAGCTTGGATTCCTTTACGCATTCAACTTGGCTCCGGAAAGGTTAAAGGAGACAGACTGGGAGCCACTTACGTCTGATCTTGACAAGATATCGAAAGATGTTCCAATTCTGATTCGCCGTGAGGACGGTCACTCCGTATATCTGAACAAGGCGGCGCGGCGCTGGTTGCTATATGATCAGCCCATCGAACACGCCAACGATCATCTCACCGGGCGATTCAATGAACTTGCGGTAGAACGCATGCAGGAACGTATTCCGCGTGATGTCAGGATCGAGGCTTTCATCAAGGCAGGAGCGGATCTCCTTGCTAAGGGGGTGACCGCTGCCGCGGTCATGATAGGCGATGAAGCGAGCCTTGGGGATGTGGAGATCATAAGATCAACAGGTGCGAGACTAGGCATAGAGGCCGCACTCTTTCCGCAGAATCGGGATGTCGGCAAGATATGCGATCTTGAACTTAGCCGTTTAGGGGGATGCATACTCATAGACGGCTCATTCGGCTCCCGCACCGCAGCGCTTCGCGAGCCGTACAGCGACGCACCCGGCAACCACGGCATCCTTTACTTCTCCCAGAAGGAGCTGGATGCGCTGGTGCACTGCGCTGAGGACGCCGGGCTGCAGATGACCTTCCATGCCATAGGGGACGAGGCGATCGGGCAGCTTTTAAGCGCCTACCAGAAGGTGATAGAACCGGGCAACCCTAGAAGGCACCGCATAGAACACGCGGAGTTGCTTCCACCTGATCTTATAGAACGAGCGGCAAAACTTGGGGTTATCCTTGGTGTGCAGCCGATGTTCGAGGCTATCTGGGGGCAAGAGGGGGGGATGTATGCCGAGCGTCTGGGCGATCGCCTGCGCTGGACCAATCCTTACCGTTCTATCTTAGATGCCGGTATCCGGATCGCCGCCGGTTCGGATGCACCCATAACTGCACCTGATCCAGCAGAGGGGATCAAGGCGTTTCTGAGCCATCCTATAGTTGAAGAACGTATTACCCCAGAGGAAGCGGTTGCCGCCTACACCTATCATGGTGTCTACGCCATGCACCTTGAAGATCGCATCGGTTCGGTTAAGGAAGGCATGCAGGCCGACCTTCTGGTGTTCGATGAAGATCCGTTCGTCTCCCTCAATTTCCATCCCCAGGCGGTCATCCGCCGCGGTAAGTTGGTGGCTGGCTCTATCTAAGGGCTTACCTCCCAGCTGGCTTCCATAATTAACCCCTTCTCCAACACGTCGACAGTCCTGCACTCCCAAATCAAGGTGTCACCTTTCTGCCTTGTTGCGTTGTGCTTTATTATCCTGCCGGGAACCACTATCTTTTCTCGCCACATACCAGCATAAGAATCAGGATTGTATCCGATCAGTGTTTTGACGAGGGACTTCATTGATTTAATGTTGGCCCTTTCCTTACTCGAAAAGTAGGTTCTTGAAAGGTGGCAGCGGGCTGAGCCGGCCTCAGATTCCTCCTTGAGTATCAGGAGGCTCTCGTCTCCAAGCAGATTAGGGATGGCGCTTATACTGTCGAACCTGCCTTCAAGCCTATAGGCTCTGATGGTGTCCAGGGTGTCGACGGAAATGGCGGTTGTATGCCAGCCCGCTCCAAAGGTATGGCCGGGCTCGAACCCTTCTATTTTGATTGGGACTTTTTTAGTGTAAGGTACATCAACTTTCATTTTGAGGGTGCCTCGGCCGTCAGGTTCAATCTTCATTACCGACGTATAGTTGAAACAGGCAGTCATCATGAGTACCGCTCCGGCTAGCAAAAGCTTTCGCATCTATCCTCCTTTTCGCCTAACGATTCACAAGAAAGACGCAACACTCTAAAGAAATGTTGCGTTCGGTGGCTTTCTTGTTACAATTGCTTCATGAACCTCAAGCGCGCCTTCGAGGAGATCGGTCTCTTCGCTAGGGGATTTGCGCCGGTGGCTAACCTTTCGGTAAATACCGTCTGCAACCAGCGATGTTTGATCTGTCAGCGATGGCAGATGCACTGGCAGTCCGAGCAAGACAAGCTCACCCTGGACGAGATCAAAGACCTGGTCTACCAGCTGGTCAAGGATTTACATGTCAAGCGCTTCCGCATCACCTCTACCGAGCCGCTGCTACGCAAGGATCTGCCTGAGATCGTGCGCTACATACGCAAATTCACCAGCTGCAACCTCATCACCAACGGTATGGCCATGACTCCTGAGCTTGCCCGTGAGCTGATCGGAGCCGGTATCTCCAAGGTGCGCTTCTCCATAGACGCGCCCAACGAGGTTAACGATACCCTGCGTGGGTTGAAAGGTTCCTGGGAGCGCTCGCGTCGGGGCGTGGAGATTCTTAAAGAGGCTAGGGAAGAGCTTGGCACACCGTATCCTTTGATAGACATCTACGCCGTTCTGACCAAACTCAATATAGAGTTCATCCCTGATATGTACCGATTCGTTGCCTCCCAGGAACTTGACGGCCTTGCATTCGGGATAGTCTGGGAGAACACGGTTGAAGGTGTAGAGAGAACTGTCTGGAATGGCCGCAAGATCGCACGTTCCCACATGATTCCGGTTAGAGAATCACTCAAGCCTACCCCGGAACAAGTAGCATGGCTGAGGCAGGAGCTGGTCAGGATGGGGCTTATAACCAAGGGGGCCGAACAGGCCAAAAGGCTGGTGGAGCGGGTACTGGGGATAATGAGAGGCCGCCGCCTCTTCCGGTGTCCCTACCACTACTTTATCAACATCAATCCGGTGGGCAACTTCATCGCCTGCACCGTGATGGGCGGTTACTCGTTCGGAAACATCCGCTCCAAGAAGGCACGCGACATCTGGTTCAGCCGCCAGCACTACGAGTTCCTGACCAGGGTGGGGCGCGAGCCGTTTCCTGTGTGTCACGAGATATGCGAAGCCAAGGAGGAGCTCTACATCTCTTCCCTTAAGAGTGAGATACGCGGTTTGGCCATGTCCCTTTTATATCCTTTGAACTTGCGGTCGCTTCGCAATAAAAGCAGAAGCAGTCCCTAATCCTCGATCAGCTCCCCCAGACTATGTATACAGAAATGAGGGCGAGGGAGGCCGTTATAGCAGGTGTCGCGGTTGGATGCATAAAGTATGCTGCGGATACCTGACCGGCGCGCACCAAGGACGTCAAGCTCAAGCCGATCACCGATATGAGCCGTTTCCTTCGGCTCCGTATCCACGCGATCCAGCAGTATCCTAAACGCTTGAGGATTTGGCTTGCGTGGACCTATCTCGTCTGTGTAGAGGAGGTGGTCGAAGAAGGGGCTTAAGCCTTCGCGGTCCATGATCCGGCGGATTATGTGCCCGTGGGATGTATTCGAAAGTAATGCAAGTGTGCAGCCGCGGCGCTTGAGTTCGGCAAGCACCTCGATGGCTTGCGGTTCTGCAACAATTGTTACTTTAAGCAGCGCCTCATCGAATGAGCGCAGAAGCTCCGAAAGGCCGCCTGCAATCTGCTTGCGAATACCTAACCGCGTGAGAAAACGGGATACGACCTCACGGGAGGAGATCTCCATCTCGGTTTTTAGCCTCTCCGCCTCGCACTCCGCTCCTACATCCTGCAATGTGCATCCTATCTGGGATTTCGAGATCTCAACACCGCGCTCCGCAAGTATTTGCTTAAACTCCTTCACCCTTATCTGGTCCTGACGCTTCCACTCTTCCTCGGTCTCATAACGGCCTATTGTGTACCAGAAGTCGAAGGAGAGGGCCTTGATGCCTTGAAGTATCTCGTTCTCCATCAATTGAAGAATACCTGTAGGGGACCTTTTGTCAATCAGAGCTGTGATGCTTGCGGAGTTAGTCCTCGCAATAGTAATCAACAAAAAGGGGATCTGAAGGTTCCAAAGGCCATAGGCAGGTGTGTTACGGGTGTGTTACGGGCAGGTTGACAATCTGTATGAGGTGGGGAGAATAGTTGGTGGACGACCAGGTTTTCAAGATTCCTTTTCGTGTATTCAGGTGGAATCCACATTGGGGCGATCTTGTTCCCGTTGGACTCTGGATTTTCACCTCCAGTATACTTCAGTTCTCGCGCCTTGCCGGGCCGCGCGCACCTTCACTTCTTGAGTGGCTCAAACCCACTGAGGATCTTGGATTCCTGATCGCCCCCCTCCTTTTTGTGCGGCTTATAGAGAAGCGCGGTCTTTCTTTTATTGGGATTACGCGGCGTCACATAGGATTGGCTGTGGCGATCGGTCTGCCGCTCGGACTGCTCGCCGGCTGGTTTGCCGTCTCTCGTTCTTTTGCCTTAGGAGAATTCCCGCTGCTACCTGATCCCCTCCAGGGTACGGCTTATTTTTTAGGCGCACTTTACCATCTGGCTGCAGTGGAGTTCTTCTACCGGGGTTGGCTTGCTTCACGGTTTGAGCGATCCTACGGTTTTCTCGCGGCGGTTTTGGGTTCGGCTCTGCTTTATGCCTTCTCTCCACTTGTTCTTTGGGGAACAGACCTCACGGTTCCTGCTGCGTTTTCTTCCGTTGGTTTCTACTGGGGCTCCGTGTTTCCGTTTACCTTCTTCGTCGGGATTCTTCTTGCCGGTGTTGCCAGACTCACGCGCAACCTTTTAGCCCCGATTCTGGTGATGCTTCCGCAGATGATCCTGGGCGATCTCTTACCCGGAGGATTGGCCCATCGTATCGGCCATCCGGAATCCAAGATTTTGGGAACCCTGGCACTTGCAGGTATTGTGGTGGTTATAGCTTGGCTTACCCGAAGAAGACAGGCAAAGAAACAATCTACTACTTAAACGCCCCCCAACTCCTCCAGATAATTTCTTCTCCCTAGAAGGGAAAGTTTATCTCGAGTTCACTGGCTATAGTACGTAACTTCTCCATGGTCGGTTCGTCTACATCGACCTCTGTGGCATTGCGGTCTTCGGCTTCGGCTTCCTTCTCGCCCGCGATCCAGATGCGCTCGGCACCTTCCTGTTTGGGGGTGTTCTTGAGCATGCGGATGAACGAGTCCATCCTCTCCTTGAACTCGTTCGTATCACCGAAAGCGGCAGGATCAATCGCGGCAAGGAAGTGGCAGACATCGGGCGGTTCGCCCTTGCGCCCGTAGACCTCGGTTCCCATGGAGGCAAGGCTTAAGCCGCCTGAGAGTATCTCAACCACCGCTGCCAGATCATATCCCTTGTAGCCTCTGCTTTCCTCGCCTGCGCCGCCAAGTGGCGCAAGTCCGCCGCCGGCACGATCCAATAGATTCTTTAAGACCTTACCCGGATCGGTGGTGGAATGACCCGCTTCGTCCGTTGCCCACGTCTCGGGAATGTCCTTGCCCAGCCGGTTGTAGACCTCAAGCTTGCCTCTGGGAACGGTGGATGTGGCCATATCCAGAACAAAGCGCCGCTCCTTGCCCGCGGGCACGGCGATGGCGATGGGGTTTGTGCCCAGCACCGCATCCTTGCCGAATGTCGGAACCACAAGTGGAGCGGAGTTGGTTGCAGAAAATCCTATAAGATCATACTCAAGCGCCATCATCGCGCAGTAGCCGGCTATCCCGTAGTGGTTGGAGTTGCGAACCACAGCCGCAGCAAGCCCCATCTTGCGGGCCTTCTCGATAACCTTTCGCATGGTCTTGACCGATATCGCCTGACCCAGCCCTGCGTTGCCGTTCACAAGAAGGGTTGTAGGCGTCTCCTTGATGATCGTGGGCTCGGCCTTGGGGTCCATCGTGCCTTTCCTGATCCCATCTACGTAACGGACAAGTCTAGCTACTCCGTGGGAGGCGATCCCGCGCCGGTCGGATGCGATAAGCACGTCCGCCGTGATCTCTGCGTTCTCGTGCGACATTCCAAGTTTCTCGAACGAATTAACTGTGAATTCTCTTAAAGGCTCTATCTTAACTCTAGGCATCAATCCTCCTTGGGGTATGGCGTCCCCGTTTCCAAAACCATCTCGGCCATCTCGCGGATGAATGCCGGTACAAGTCCTTCCTTCTTCATATCGTCACGCAGTCGCTCGATGAGCTTTGCAGAATCTATCCCTGCCGGGCATATCTCCTTGCACCGGCCGCATAAAGCGCAGGAGTAGGCAAGGGGTGCGGCCTTTTCCAGTCCTCCTGAGATCAGTGCTGTCCAGGGCACACCGATCCCGCCCATGTAGCGGTATCCCCAGTGTCCGGATACCAGGGGATAGATCGCACACTCGTACATGCACGCACCGCATCGCAGGCAGCGAAGCATGTCCCGGTAGACAGGGTCGGTCGCTGCTTTTATGCGACCGTTATCCAGAAATATCACGTGCAGTTCCTTGGGGCCGTGCGCACCATACACCACCACCTTCTCGATGTCGCCGGTCTTGGCAGGGCCTGAGATCATTGAGACGTAGGCAGTCACCAAGTAGCCTGCGTAGCGCATGAGCACCTCAAGGCCGAGCATGGCGTCGGCAAGCGTTGGCATGAGCTTCTCCACTCCGATCACCGCAACGTGCACCTCTGGCGCGTTGGTGGCGAAGCGGATGTTGCCCTCGTTCTCCACAAGAAAGATGGTGCCCGTATCCGCGGTGATGAAGTTCGCACCGGAGAAACCGACGTCGGCTTTGAAATACTTGTCACGTAAGAACTCTCTTGCGAACATGGCAAGCTTCTCCGGATCGGCAGGCAGTTCGCGGCCTGCGACCTCGGAGAATATCTTGGCGGTGCGTTCGCGGGGAACGTGTACTGCCGGGGCAAGGATGTGCATGGGGCGCTCGCCCAGAAGCTGCACGATGAACTCGCCCAGATCGGTCTCATATACCGTGTTGCCGTAATCGGCCATCACGTGGTTGAACTCGAGCTCCTCGGAGGTGATGGACTTTGCCTTGACGATCATCTTGCCGGTGCCGATTATGTCTTTAAGAATCTCGTTTGCCCGCTGTGCGTCCTCTGCGAAGTATGTGTGGGCATGGTTCTTTTCTAATGCTTCGCGTGCTTTGGCAACGTAGCCTTCCAGATCGTCAATCACCCTGTCCTTTATCTCCTGGAAGCGCTCGCGTTTTTCGACCACCTCAGGGAAAGCGGCCAGGGCCTTGTCACGGTTGGAGCGGAATGCTTTGACCGCACGCTCCAGCGCGGTCTTTAAGAACTTGTCCTTGAGCGCCTTGTAGATTGTTCTTTTGTAGGCATTGAATTCCTTACTGGCATCCATCTCAATCCTCCATCTGTTCGGCTAGAAACATGGGTAGGTCGAAAACGTTTAGTTCCTTATCTTCGATTTCAGCAGCGCCGTCTGCGAGGTTCAACGTGCAGAAGGGACACGAGGTGACTATGGTGTCAACCCCTTTAGGCAGGACGTCGTCTTTAATCTTTCTGGTTGCCGCGGCCACCGCCAATTTAGGGAGGGATGCACGCAGCAGACCACCTCCCCCGCAGCAGGTGCCAAGCACTCTATTACGGTCCGCCTCGATCACCTGTACGCAGGCCTCCAGCACTCGTCGGGGTTCATCATACAGGCCCGGTCCCCTCCTGCCGATACCGCAGGGATCGTGGTAAAGAATTCTTACATCTTTGCGGTTTTTGAGCTTTATCTGACCTTTTCTCAAAAGCTCGTCCGCAAACTCCACGAAGTGCACTATCTTAAATGGCAGCTTGATTCCGAACTCTTCAGGGTATTCATTCTTAAACATCATGTAACAGTGTGGGCACGAGGTGACCATTTTCGTTATCCCGGTTGAGATGAGTTTATCGGCAACCTTCTTTACGTACTCCGCTGCCTCGTCGTGGTATCCTGCGAGCGTCAACGGAACGCCGCAGCACAGGTCTTTACCTAACGGAACGTATTCGATCTTAGCTTTGGAAAGAAAATTCTCCAATCCCTTAAGCAAGTGCGGGGCCCCGGCCGTGGTGCAGCCAAAGAAGACCCCCAGCTTTTCATGATTGGGCATTCGCTGTCTCCTTGATTATTTTGGGGTGAATATCCCGAGGGGCAGGATCATCTCCTCTGGCGAGATGCCGCCGTGCTGCAGGGTGTGCTTGTACTGGGCCTCGTACTCCTTGGGCTTGGTTGGGTAGATGAAGTAGCAGTCGCGCTTGGCGATCACGAAGTTGGTGGGGCGTGGAAAGCGTGGCAGCTTGTATACCCTTGGGTCAGAAAGCGACACAGCATCCTTTGGGTTCACGGTAAGCGCAGGGCCGTACTTGTAGCGCAGGTTTGCAGAAATCTCTCTACCGCCCTTGATTATGGTTGGATGAGCAACGCGAAGGAACCCGTGATCGGTTGTAAGCACCACCGTCACCCCGCGTTCAGCCAGGGTCTCAAGCAGAGGGGGGAAGATTGAGTTGGCGAACCATGAGCGGGTCACATCTACAAGTGCATAGTCCGAAGGGGCAAGCTCTTCAAGCAAAGAATCCGGTTTTACCGAGTGGATAAGCACATCAAGGAAGTTAAGTACGAACACACGGAACTTCTCCTTGCGTGAGATGATTGACTCGGCGTCACGGGATGCATCCTGGCCGCGAAATGCTTTCCTATAGATAATAGATGCCGATACACGCTCTCTTTTGAGAAACTCGCTGAGAAGCTCTTTCTCGTGTCGGTTTTGTCCGTGCTGGTTCCACACCCAGTAGTGGGGGAATCGTTCTGCTATCTCCTGCGGGTAAAGCCCTGCAAAGATGGCGTTGCGCGCGTAAGGCGTGGCCGTCGGCAGGATCGAGCAGGTATATTCGAGGTGTGAGTCGAAGAACTCCTTGAAGAAAGGAAGGATAACGAGGAACTGATCAAGCCGCATGCAATCAAACAACAGAAACACCACCTCTTTACCTTCGCGCAGGAGGGGGAAGACGTGCTGAGAGAGAACACGGGGTGATAATCCAGGTCCCCCACCCTCCTTGAGCCAGCGCGGGTAGTTTTCTTCGATGTAGAGGCTGAACTCGCGGCGCATCTGGCCGCGCTGCTCGTCACCTAGATCCCTGAGTCCCTCGTCTCCGAAGCGCTTGAAGCGCAGCTCCCACCGGACATCGCGGCGATATGCCTGGACCCAGCCCTCCCAATCGGTGGGGATCTCGGCACGCATGAGCTCCTGGCTGTACTCGCGGCTAAGATTGTCACGAACAAGCCTCTTACGTTCCAGAAGCCTTTTTATGGCCGAGCCGAGCTGGGTCGGAGTTATAGGTTTGATGATGAAATCGTCGGCAAGCCTGGCAAAGGCTGAGTCTACGAGTTCTTCCTCCTCGCTCTTGGTGACTATCGCTACCAGAACGTCCTCGCTCTCGACGCGGATGGCTGAAAGCGTCTCGATCCCGTCCATGCCCGGCATGATCTCGTCTAAAAGCACGAGGTCGTAGTCCCGCTTCTTTACAAGCTCTAACCCATCCGGGCCGTTGTTGGCGGTATCCACCTCATAACCGCGCTCCTTCAGGCTGTATATGTGGGGCTTAAGTAACTCTATCTCGTCGTCAATCCATAGAATACGCATCCCCAAGCATAGTCAGGATGAACAAGCTGTCAAGCTTAATACCCCACGAAGTCGCTTTGTATTCTCCGAAGGAGAAAAGATCGCAGTAAAAATACGAGGGCTCAGGCTTGACAAGTTAGGGATTTTGTATATTCTCATTTAATTGGGCGTCCAAAATAAATAATAGATTCCTTAAATAATCAGGATGCCCTTTGTTCTGCTAGAGGAGGGTGGGGCAAAGGAGAAAAACAAAAACCTCAAATAAGGAGGTAAAAGTGAGCTTTCATAAGTTCCCTGAAGAAAAAAAGAAAGATTGCCCGATGGTGGTTGTAGTGCTCATTCTCGGTTTCTGTTCAGCGTCTTTCGGTTTCTGGTGGAATCCATTTACCCCGTCAGTGGTTGATGTTCGCAGCGTTGCCATGGGTAACACGGGTTCGGTAACCGTCACTGGAAGCAACGCAATCTTTTGCAACCCGGCGCTACTTGGTGAATCGAACATGATTGAAGCACAACTGGGTGGAAGATTCTACTTTGGTGCAGCTGAGGACGAGTCTGAGGATAAGTTCGAGGGCAAGTATCTTCCCCTTCCTACGCCTACCCATCTTTCCTTCTCGATGCCGTTTCAAGTCCCAGAATATAAGCTTAAGGTTGTTCCGGCGATAGGCTATCACTTGGAACTTGATCTTACGGCAAAGCGAGAGATGAGTTGGGAGGATTTGATTTGGGGGGAGACTCAGATAGAAGAGACCGCGACAGGTGGTCTGGATGTAATATCACCTGCTGTGGCAGTGCAATTCCTCGGTAAGTACTCTGTCGGATTGGCACTTAATGTCGGTGGGATAACCAAGATGAGGGACAAGTACTCTGACATAAGCATGTACGATTCGCGCCAGGGCGATACTGCGGGTTATTATGATTATTGGGACTACGAGAGCGAAACGGAGATTTCCCCAGAAGGTTCATTCGTTCTGTTCGGGGTCTTCGCTGAGTTTATTCCCGAGTTCGCTGCTGCCCTCACCTACCGTACCGGATTCAAATGGAAATGGGACGACTATGAAGAAGATGTTGATTGGACATGGATCACATGGGACCCGTACGACGAATGGGATACCTTGGAGGTCCACGACAAGGAGAAACTGGATGACGTAAAGTTTGAACTCCCTGGTATTTTTACCGTTGGCGTTCGTTCAAAGATCTCATCTATTCTGGTCCTGGCTGCCGAGTATCAGACTCGTCCCTTCTCCGATGTAGAGATAGATGGCGAAGATTTGGAGATTGAGAACGGGTCGGTTTTCCGCCTGGGTGCGGAGTTGATCACGCCTGTCTTGATCCGTGCCGGTTTCTACCATGAATCGATCCCCATGACGGATATAGACGACGAAGACCCCAAGGCCTTGACCGGTATCACTGCAGGATTGGGGATTCCGATCGCTTCAGTAGCGGTGATAAATGGTTCCTTTGAATACGCATTCTGGAACCAGGAAATCAACGATGATCATGATGAATACTCGGAGAATCTTTACAGGATCGGCCTATCAGTTCGGCTTCACTTTCCCAACCCTCTTTAAATCGTAGGTGCCGAGCAATTGATGCTCCGTGTCTCTTAATTCACCAGGGAAGATACTGTCTGTAACTTGGATCAGCTCAAATCCAGGTCCACGCTTCCCGAATCGTTTCCCCACCTTGCGGAGTTGAAAGTGTAGGAGCCGGTAAGATGGCTTTCCTTAAGCTCACCCTCTATGTGCATGGTAAAGTTGGTTCCGGTAACGTCAAGATCAAGCACGGCCGGGTTGGAGGTAAGGGTGCCTTGGCCCTCAAACTCGATCACATCACCATTTATGACGAGCATTCCCTCAGCCTCAAAGGCCTCGTTTTCCTGTTCGAAATCGAATTGCAGCGATCCGCTGTAGGTTCCATCAAAGCTCGCGTAACTCCCCTTGAACTCGCCGCTCGTTTTTACGGTGAGGTCTGGGGACAGACATCCCCCCAGCACCAACGCCGCGAGAAGGACTGCACTTCTTCTCTTGATAGCACGAAGCATTATCATTTCCCCATTTCTTGATTACTCAAATATTATAGGCTTGATTAGTGATGTGTCAACCTAACACAGGGGTTATTTTGGAGATGCTTTTGAATCGGAATCAGGGGCGTCAATTGGGCTGCAAAAGGCTTGACTAATCCTGGAATCGGCCTATTATTTTACAACAACCTAAGCAAGGAGGACATGTATGAAGAAAGTCTTAGTTGTATTGGCACTGTGCGTGCCGTTTGCAACCATGCTGGCTGTGGGTCTGTCCTTGAATCCCATGGCCACAAACAAACCCTTTGAGTTGCACGATCTTGCGATGCCCGGCGACACCATAGAACTGGCTGAAGATGAGGGCGATCCTTCAGGCCTCTGGGGTCTACCATTGTATGCAGGCGACAGACTTGCGGTGAGACTCACCCCTCCAAGCTATCCCTTTGAGATCATCGCGGCGGCCTTCGTCCCGATTAGC
Organism: candidate division TA06 bacterium B3_TA06; assembly: GCA_005223075.1. NCBI lineage: Bacteria > candidate division TA06 bacterium B3_TA06. The sequence continues at coordinate 122,280 of NJBO01000004.1, forward strand.
TGGTCAGGCGAGCCTGATAGCTGGAAAGAGGAATGCAACCTTGTATTCTTTGGCGCAAGTTCCGGATCGGATGAAGAACCAACCTCTGAGATTGGACGATTGGATAAGGTTGCACCTTATGAGGAAATCAACTGGAACGTGTTTGATGTAAGTGGTTTGAACATGACGATAAACTCGGGTAAATTCTACTTCGCTGTTGAGAATCGAGTTGACAGAGATCCCGGCCTTGCTCTGGATTTCGCCAAGCCCTTGCACCATGTCTCCTGGATATACGCAGATTTCGATGGAATGATGTGGTATCCTTTGGATAATGTCTACTTGCAGGGAGAGGAGTGGATGATAGGGGACAGCATAGACGTTATCCTGCGGGTGTTGGGTGTAGTCAGCGGCAACGTAGTTGAGTTGAAGCCCGATGTGGAGACCTCTGTTTCTCTGGCCAGTATTGTAGCTTCCGGTAGCACGATCAACTACTCGATCGCAGAGCCCGGAGAGGTAGAGATTACACTCTGGGATGCTCTTGGTCGTCGGGTTCAGACCTTCTATACCGGTCACGCCGATGCGGGCGAGCACACCCTTACCTGGGACGCCTCTGCACTTCCGAGCGGCGCATACTTCATCAAACTCAAGACCCCGAGTACCGTAAGCACAGCCAAGATTGTCCTGATCGACTGAAATTAACCTCTAACCTTTTGCAGCGGGCCTTGCGCCCGCTGTTTTTATTTACGGATACTTGCTATAGGAGGGCTTGACTTACGGAAATCTTTTTGTAATATTCAAAAGACTCAACCTAAGGAGGAGTCATGAAGAAGCTATGGCTTTTACTAGGGGCAGTGGTGATCCTGGGGTTGGTGGTGTGTGCGAAACCCAACGGCGCTATCGAGGTTAAATCCACCCCTGAAGGTGCGGCTATCTACCTTGACGGAGATGACACCGGTGAGAAGACTAACACCGTCCTGGACGAACTTGATCCGGATGACTACACTATCAAGCTCACCCTTGAAGACTACGAGGATTGGGATACCACGGTTACCGTCGAAGCAGGCGATACGGTCGAGGTTAATGCCACCTTACAGGAAGTGCCAAAAACCTACGGTGCGCTTCAGGTAAACTCAACCCCTGAAGGAGCTGCGATTGAACTCGACGGCACAGCCACCGGTGAGACTACTAATGCCTTCTTTGACAGCCTGGCTGTCGGTTCACATACGCTCAAGCTTACCCTGGATCTTTACGAGGACTGGGAAACCACGGTAACCATCGTCAAGGATGATACCGTGACCGTGGATGCGGAGCTTACCAAAAAGACAGGTTCCATCCAGGTGAACTCTGAGCCGAACGGCGCTGCGATTGAACTCGACGGCGCAGCCACCGACCAGGTTACGAACTACCTGTTTGATGAAGTACCGCTTGGGGAGTACACGGTTAAACTTACGTTGAAGGATTACAAAGACTGGGATACAACGGTAACGGTGAACGAGGATGAGACTGCGACCATTGATGCAACCCTTGAGGAAGCCCCGCAAGAAGAGATAGAACTAAAGGAAGATGAGGCTACTATGGTGGGCTTCGGGTTCAAGCTGGATGCAGGGGATCGAATGGCCGTAATGTTTACCCCTCCGAGCTATCCCTTTGAACTTACCCAGGCCTGTTACGTCCCTATCGGTTGGTTGGATGATCCTGATAACTGGAACGTACAGTGCGACCTTGTATTCTTCGGCCCAGGGGAGAAACCCGCGGTCGAGTTGGGACGTAAAACGGTCTCAGCGTCCGTACAAGGCGACTGGAACTGGTTCGATGTTAGTGATCTGGACATCGAGATTAACTCGGGAAGTTTCTTCTTTGCCGTTGAGAACCGGGTTAACGACAACCCAGGCATGGCATTGGATGGTGGCTATCCACCTAATCATGTCTCCTGGATGTATGCCACCTTCATCGGAGAGATCGACCCGAAGTGGGCAGCCTTTGACAACATCAATATCGTTGGCGGCGACCCTCCCTGGCCCGAAGATATGACTTTGGGCGACAGCTGCGACCTGATACTTCGCGTTAAAGGAATGGTGCCAGGTGGTGCAGAGGTTGTATTGACTCCAACAGTTAGGCCCCATACTTCATACTCTGGCTCACCTCTGACACTCCCTGCTGATCGAAAATACGAGATCTTAGACTGGAGGGAACTCAGATAGCCCAACCTTGAGCTTTCAATCCCCAAACGGTCTCTGAGGTCGGTATTAGTGAAGTTGAAGGTGTGCTGAGACCGGAATAGAGCAAAGGTCAATCAAGAACTTTAGAGCGGGCTTCTGCCCGCTCCTTTTTTGTAATGCCGATAGGGAGGACTTGACATTGGGCGCGGCGCGGATATGCTTCTTTTAAGCTGGCTAAGTATAAGGTGGAGGGGTTAATCAGAGGTATACGCAGATAATGCAAGGAATACATCTATGAGTGAAGACAAGGAAAAGGCTGTTGCGCCGGGTAGCGGCGAGGATTACCGGGAATACGTCCGCAAGAGGCTTGCTCTGATTGCTCCGGTGATCCAGAAGGTCTCGCTTGGCGAGTTCAGCGAGAAGATTGATATCCCACAGGGCGCAGAGGATGAGTTCACAGAACTCCTGGTGGGACTCAACCTGATGATCGATGACCTGCGGTTCATGTTTGATGAGAACCGGGAGAAGACCGCTGAGCTGGAACGCCGCTTCACCGAGCTTTCTATCTTCAACGAGATAGGCCGTGCATTGGGCTCTACCCTGCAGTTGAGCGAGCTTCTCGAGGTGATATATAATCAGACCGGCCGTATTATGGATACTGAGAACTTCTACATAGCTCTCTACGACGAGAAGTCTGCCAGTATTGAGTTTCCGCTGTTTATAGATGAGGGAAAACGCGTAGATATACCTCCGAGGAGGTTCGGCAATGGACTTACCGAGTATATTATCTCTACCCTCAAGCCCCTGCTTATAAGAAAGGATGTGACGAGCGTCACCCGTAGGTTGGGGATAGATATGGTGCTGAAGGGTGACGAGCCGCAGTGCTGGCTTGGGGTTCCAATGATCTCCCACGAGAAGGTGTTGGGTGTTATATCGGTCCAGAGCGTGCGTGAACCAAACATTTATGACGAGGACCATAAGCGTCTTTTGGAGGCGATTGCCAACCAGGCGGCGGGTGCTGTTGCAAATGCTCGTGCATACCAGGAGCTTGAGCGCAGAGTTGCCGAGCTTGCGGCGTTCAACGAGGTAGGACGTGCCCTGGGCTCGACCCTTAAACTGGAAGAGCAGCTCAAGATCGTCTACGAGCAGGCCCGCGGGGTTATGCCTGCAGATCACTTCTACGTTGCCCTTTACCATCCGGCGGATGAGGACGCTGGAGCAGGGGCTGAGATCGAGTTCGTGTTTAACATCCAGGACGGCCTCCTGGCACCGCCGCGTATCCGTCCCTTTGGGAAGGGTTTGACCGAGTACATAATTCGCACCCGTAAGCCTCTCCTGATCCAACGCGATCTGGAAAACCGCATCAAGGAGTTGGATCTCGATGTGGTGATTCGAGGAACGCCTGCCCGCTCCTGGCTGGGGGTGCCGCTTATCGTGCGTAATGAGGTTATAGGTGTGGTGGCGGCGCAGAGCGTTGAGAGGGAAGAGGCCTACGACGAAGGGCACAAGGAGTTCCTTACCTCCCTTGCAAGTCAGACCTCAGGCGTGATTGATAACGCGCGTGCCTACCGTGAGCTTGAGAATCGCTTAACCGAGCTTTCGGTGCTTAACGAGATCAGCCGGGCTATCAGTTCCACCCTGGATATCGAGGAACTTTACAGGGTTGTCCACGAGCAAATCAAGCGTCTTATGGCCGGGGAGAACTTCTACATAGCCCTCTACGACCCACAGCGTGATGAGGTGGGCTTCCCCTACGCGATTGAGCACGGCCAGCGCATACCTACAGGCGAAGGCGAATGGGCTACACGCAGGGCCGGTCATGGGATGACCGAGTATGTTATCCGGAGCGCAAAACCACAGGTGGTTCGGGGAGACAGTCAGGTGGAGCTTTCAAAGATGGAGATAAACCATATAGGCAAGGCTTCCCGCTCCTGGATTGGCGCCCCGATGATCGCCCGCAACGAGGTGATCGGGGTAATGGCGGTTCAGGCCTTTGACCCTGAAATTCGATACTCCCGTAAGCATCTCCGTCTCCTGCAACTGGTCGCCAACCAGGCTGCACCGGCGGTAGAGAATGCCAAGGCCTATGCCGTGCTCGAGCGCCGGGTCGCCGAGCGTACCGCAGATCTTCAGAAGTCAAACGAGGCTCTTGAGGATTTCGTATACACCGCGAGTCACGACCTCAAGGCGCCCCTGAGGGCGGTTCTCGGCTTCAGCCAGTTCCTTGTAGAGGACTTCGGTTCGATGCTGCCCGAGGAGGGCAAGATGTATGTGGAGCGCATGTCTCAAAACGCAAAGCGAATGGAGCGTCTGATTGACGATCTCTTAGAGCTCTCACGGGTGGGCCGGATCAAGGAGCCTTACGAAGAGACGGATATAGATGAACTCCTCAACGAGGTCATCAGCACCTTGGCTCCTGGAGAGAATGTCTCCATTTGCGTCGAAGGCCCCATGCCTCATATAATCTGCGAGCGAGTAAGGATAGGTCAGGTTTTTGCAAATCTTATATCTAACGCCGTCGAGTATAACGACAAGGAACACGCAGAGATCACGATAGGGTTCGAGGACCACGTTGATGAGGTGGAGTTCTTCGTGTCGGATAACGGGCCCGGGATAGATGAGCGTTACTTCGAGAAGATCTTCAAGATATTCCAGAGGCTTTCGAGCGATGGAAGCGGTACAGGTGTCGGGCTGGCGCTGGTGAAAAAGATAATCCAGGACCACAAGGGACGTATCTGGGTTGAATCCGTTGTGGGAAAAGGAACCACCTTCCGGTTCTTGATTCCTAAAAACCGCGAAACCAATGAGGAGGAGTTATGACTTCACCAGAGGGCATCCCCATACTTTTGGTTGAAGACGATGAAAACGATATTCTGATGACCAAGCGCGCCTTTACACGTTATCATATCACCAACCAGCTTTACGTGGTGCGAGACGGGGAGGAGGCGTTGGACTTTATCTACCGTCGGGGAGATTACGCTGACGAAAGTCTTTCTACCCCCGGACTGATTCTTTTGGATCTTACCCTACCCAAGATGGGCGGCATTGAGGTGCTTCGTCATCTCAAAGGCGACCCTGAGAAGCGGAATATTCCTGTGGTGATACTTACCGCCTCCCGCCGAGAGAAGGATAAGATCGAGAGCTACAACCTCGGTGTCAACTCCTATATCGTCAAACCGGTGGAGTTCAATAAATTTATCGAGGCGATTAGCACCATCAATCTTTACTGGAGTCTTAACCAGTTACCCGATTAGGAGGTTTTTTGTCCGCCGAGGCCGATAGAGAAAAGCATGCCTCTCTGAATACAAAGAGGTCCGACGCGAGGCGGAAAGAAAACGATGTGGGAAGAAAGCGGCTCTCTACGGGTAAGGCAGCGACCGATAAGGGCAAGAAGAAGACGCAGGGTAGTACCGCCTATAAGCTTGAGGATCTCTTGGAGCTCATCTCCTCGGGCAAGGATTACCCGGCCTCGCACCTGATGGAACTTGTGAGTAATGACGGGGAGATTAGGCGACTCATTGAGGCATTCCGAGTACGGGAGGAGAGGCTGCGTTCTGAACCGGAACTTGAAAGTGAGGAACTCTACCGTACACTGGTTAACACCGCTCAGGAAGGGATCATTCTTGATGATCCTGACGATATTATCCTTTTCACCAATCCTACGGTCTCCGCTCTGTTGGGCTACTCGCAGGAGGAGCTGGTAGGGCGATCGCTGTTTGATTTCGTTCCTCCTGAAGAGACAGAACTTCTTCGCTCTCAGACCGCTCGGCGAATGGAAGGAGAGACCTCTCGCTACGAGTTGACCTTGGTTCACAAAGAAGGGATGCGTCATCGGACGCTTGTAACGGCCGCTCCGCTCTATGATTCCGGGGGGAAGTTTTACGCTTCCATGGCTATTTTAACCGACATCACCGAACTCAAGCGGGCGGAGGAGGAGATCAAGCGCCGCAGTGAGGAGCTGGGGGCCCTGTTTAAGACGAGTACCGAGCTTTCATCCACCCTTGATGAGGAGGAGGTTGGACGTCTTATATCTGAGCGTGCAAAAGATCTGATCCCTTCTGACGGATGCACGTTTTATAGATTCGATAGCTCCTCAGAGAAACTGGTTCCTATAGCAACAACGGTAATGGAGAGCTACGAACAACGAATGGCCTACGAGGTTCCTCTTGGCGAGGGAGTTACCGGCCGTGCTGCGGCAGAACGCAGGCCGATTATCGCCAATAATATCCATAAAGACCCCAAAGCGCCCCGCGTGCCCGGTGGAAAGGATCTACCAACATGCCTTCTGTCGGTTCCACTGCTTGCAAGAGGAGAGCTCTTGGGGGCTATGACACTCCTACGCACTTCACAAGAGGAGTTTGAAGAACACGATCTTCAGCTTTTTACCCATTTCGCACGTCAGGCTGCCGGAGCATTTGCAAACAGCTACCTGTTCAGGAAGTTGAGAGAGTTCAACGAGACCCTCGAGCGTAAGGTAGGCGAACGTACCGCCGAGCTTGAGCGTGCCAAAGTGGAGTTGGAGGAGGTGCACTCCCGCTACAAGCAAAGGGTCACAGACCGGCTTTCCCGCATTGCGCCGGCGATGGAGAAGGTCTCGGTGGGCGATTTCAGCAAGAACATCCCGCTGCCGGAGGAGGAAGACGAGTTCACGGAACTTCTGGTCGGTTTGAACCTGATGATCGACGATCTGCGGTTCATGTTCCAGGAGAACCGTCGCCGCAGCGAGGAGTTGCGGCAACTCAACGAGAACCTCGAGCAAATCGTTGGCCAACGAACAGCCGAACTCAAGGAGTCTAACCGCAAGACCGCCGCCTTTGCCCGTGAGCTTGAGGAGATGATCTACGTGACGAGCCACGACCTCAAGACCCCGCTGCGCGCCATCTCCGGTTTCAGTCAGTTCCTTTATGTGGACTACCATGATAAACTGGGCAGGGAGGGGCAGCTTTATCTCACAAGGCTTATAGATGCGACAAAGCGGATGGAGAGGTTGTTGGATGACCTGCTTGCGACCTCGGCGGTTAGCAGAACAGAGGGGGTGTTCGAGCGTGTCCCGGCAGGGGATTTGATTAAAGAGGCGATCAAGTTAGTCAATCTGGACGAGAACGCCGATGTTGTCTACGATCCAGACGCGCTTCCATTGGTGCCTTGCGATCGTTTCAAGATGATCGAGGTCTTCTATAATCTTATCTCCAACGGGCTTAAGTTCAACGACAAACCGCGCAAACAGGTAAGTATCACAGCCAAGACCTCCATGGGGTTCTGGGAGTTCATGATCGCAGATAACGGGATAGGTATAGAGAAACGCCACTATGAACGGATATTCAAGATATTCCAACGCCTGCATCAGCGGGGCGCGTACGAAGGGACGGGTGTGGGGCTTTCGATGGTGAAACGGGTTATTGAAGAACACAACGGGCGGATATGGGTTGAATCTCATCTCGGAGTGGGTACAATATTCCACTTCACGTTGCCCGTGCAAAGAGAGGAGGACGATAAGGCAGCCAACTCTGAAAGGAGCACGTGATGGTTGAAAAACAGCCTATAGACATACTTCTCGTCGAGGATGACGAGAACGATATACTCATAACCAAAAGGGCATTCACCAAGCATAACCTCTCTAATCACCTGTATGTGGTTCGTGACGGCGAAGAGTCCCTAGACTTTGTATACCACCGGAACCAGTATTCAGATCCCGCCTCGGCCCCTCGACCGGGATTGATCCTTCTGGACATCAACATGCCTAAGATGAACGGAATCGAGGTTCTTAGAAGGTTAAAGAGCGATCCAGAGTATAAAGTGATCCCTATAGTGATGCTTACTACATCCAAAAGGGATCAGGACAAGATCGAAAGCTACAACCTGGGTGTAAACTCCTACATCATTAAGCCGGTAGACTTCAACAAGTTCGTGGATGCCATAGCAACCATCAACCTTTACTGGGAACTTAATGAGCTGCCCTGATGCTCATATGAGCGGTCAAACGCCGACGGTCCGCCTGCTTCTGGTCGAGGACAACGAGTACGACCAGTGGGCGTTTCACCGGATGGTAAAACAGCGCGAACTCGACTATGCTGTTGTTACCGCGGCCAGGGGTGCCGACGGCCTGAAGCACCTTGAAGCGCAGACCTTTGATGTGATCCTTCTGGACTTCCTTTTGATTGATATGGACGGGCTGCAGTTTCTCAAGGAGATTCACGCTAGAGGGGTGGATACCCCTGTTATCTTCCTCACCGGTCAGGGGAGCGAGAAGATCGCGGTTGCCGCCATGAAGCTTGGAGCGTATGATTACCTTACCAAGATGTCAGACATGAGTCATCTCGCCCAGCTCCCTGCCACGATCAGCCAGGCGATCGATCAATACAATCTTCGTATGGAACGTGAGCAGATCGAGCAGATGCGGGCGGACTTCATCGCCATGCTTACCCATGACTTAAAGAATCCGCTCTCAACTATTATCTCCGCAGCCGAGTTCCTAAGCCAGGCAGAGGGTTTCGAGGAGCGTCAGAAGCAAATGGTGACCCTTATTGAGGGTGCCTCCAAGGATATGCTCGGTCTTGTTGAAAACTTCCTTCTTGTCTCCAAGATTGAAGCGGGCAAGCTTGAGCAAACCAGGGAGTCGGTTAACATCAACGACGTGCTTCTACGGGTCTTCAACATGAACAAGCTTCATGCGGACAACAAGGGGGTTCGGCTAGAGGTAGAGCTCAGCCCCCACGTACCGCTTATTGAGTGCAACCCGACCCAGATGTTCCGCGTATTCACCAACCTTGTAGGAAACGCCTTGAAGTTCACCTCTACAGGAGATGAGGTACGTATCGTAAGCCAGGTCAATGCTCAGGAGATCAGGGTTCTCGTTAAGGACCAGGGCACAGGGATCGCACCTGACCTCCTGCCTTACATCTTCGACAAATACAAACGCAGCACCCTGGACGAGAGCCCCAAGGGGATCGGCCTGGGGCTTTATATAGTGAAGACGATTGTAGAATCCCTTAACGGCACAATAGATGTGGAAAGCGAGGTCGGCAAAGGTACTGCGTTCACTATCCACCTTCCGTTGGCCGGGCGAGCCTAGTTCAGCTAACCGCGGAACCCACGTTTAAGTTTCGCATATTTGCAATTTAATGCGCGGTCTGTCTTGACACCCGTCTAAGATTGCCTATAATAAGGTATCATTGCAAGAGGGGGGACTTGGCTTCGATTTTTCAGGATAGGTCGACTCGATTCCCTCCTGTTATTCAGGTTGTAAACAAAAGAAAGGAGTTTTGTGGAAGAAACGTGCCATATCGTTCGTTCAAAAAAAGAATTAAGTGATCTATACCCAGAAGGTCATATCGTTGAGTTCCTGCATAAAAACCTTGAGCAATTTCGTGATCCGCCCCAGCAGATCGAAGAGGCCATAGAATACGCGTTCTCAGAGACAGAAGGCAAGGGTGGTTTTCTTGTCCTTCAGGAGCTGGAAGGCGAGCTTGTGGGGGTGGTGGTGATGAACCGAACCGGCATGTCCGGATACATCCCGGAGAACATCCTTGTATATCTGGCCACGGATTCGTCCAAGGCCCCTCTGGGTACCGGAGCCAAGCTTCTCAAGCGTGCCCTTGAGGAAGCCGAAGGAGACGTTGCTCTTCATGTAGAGTATAACAACTCGGCAAAAACACTTTACGAAACACTGGGGTTCACCTCCAAGTACGCCGAAATGAGATACAAGAAGCAATGAGCAGGGTACTGATTGATCCAGCCGTGATTGAACACAACTTCGAGGCGATGGATAGAATGTTCACAAAACGAGGTATCCACTGGACCGCGGTAACCAAGGTGCTTTGCGGATACAAACCAGCCCTTAAGCTGCTGGTGGAACTGGGTCTGCGTTCCTTTGCAGATTCCAGGCTTGCCAACCTGAAGACTATCCGTAAGTTATGCCCTGAAGCAGAGACCATCTACATCAGACCTCCACGTATCAAATCCGTAGCCAATGTGGTTTTGTGGGCGGATATAAGCCTTAACACCGAGCTTGCCACCATACGTGCCTTGTCTAAGGCAGCCTTGGAGCAAAACAAGGTTCACGGTATCATTATTATGATCGAGTTAGGGGAGTTAAGGGAAGGGGTGATGCCCGATCGGTTGCTGGAGTTCTACCGCGATGTGTTCGAGTTGAAAGGAATCGAGGTCCTAGGAATCGGCACCAACCTTGCCTGCATGTACGGGGTGCTTCCCACCTACGACAAGTTAATGCAGCTGGCACTTTATAAAAGAATCATAGAACTTAAGTTCAAAACCAAACTGCCCTTGTGTTCTGGTGGTTCTTCGATCTCCATCCCCAATATCCTGGAAAAGCAGCTTCCCAAAGAAATAAATCACTTCAGGGTTGGTGAGAGCCTGTTTTTGGGCACCGATCTTATCAACGGTGGATACATCAAGGGACTTAAGCCGGACGCGTTCTTGCTTGCCGCAAGTATCGTGGAACTGAAGGAGAAGCCTACCGGTCCGTTGGGGGAGATGGTGGAGAATGCCTTTGGTGAAGCACCGACAACAGAAGAAATCGGGGAATGGGGGCATGGGGGAGAACGGGCGGAAAGGGCGGTGCTCAATATAGGCAGGCTGGACGTTCCTTTCGAGCATCTCGTCCCGATTGACGAGAGGGTGAATCTGGTGGGGGGCGCTTCGGATCTTTTAGTGGCCGATCTTTCCGAGACCAAGATGACTTACAAGCTTGGCGATGAGATTCGCTTCCGTCTGGATTACCCGGCACTTCTGGCACTCATGCACTCCAGATACATGGAAAAGGAGGTCGTAAACCCGCCCGGAGCATAGCTTTCCATACGGATACCTCCCAGAAAATCCATGATTAAAATGGCCTTGTTATCGGAGCATCAGAAGAGCAACCCCGGCAAGGGTGACGATGGTACCTATAACCGCTATGAGGGTTATGTGCTCCCCATAGATTATTCTTGATGCAGGCAAAAGTATCAGGGGTGAAAGAGAGATCAGGGTTGCTCCCACCCCGACCTCCGTGTTGTTTATAGACACGAACGCCAGCAGAGTACCCATTATAAGCCCGATTGTGGTTCCCAACGCAACGAAGAGCATAGCCTTTGCGTTCCTGGCAGAGGCTGCCACTCGTTTGCCTCTGCCTATTATCAGGGTGAACAGAGCGACCACCGCCGTCGCCGAGAGGACCCTTATCATGGTGGCGTCGATCTCTCCTACCCCCAAAGACATACCGTGTTTGGCGATAACCAGACCACTGCCCTGACCTATCGCGGCCAGGACAGAGAATACGACGCCTGTGACTAAATTCTTCCTTTCCAGATGCTCGTTGCCTTTCTTGTTGAGAACCACCATGCATATCCCTCCCACGGTAAGCGCGATGCCGCCAATCGCCATAAGGCCAAGCGTCTCGCCCAGGAATATCCAGGCGATGAGGGCTGCAAAGACAGGGCATCTATCCTTTTTGCTCCTTCGGCGAAGAAGATGGCGTTGGCCGCCCACAGGATCGCGGTACCGATACCTGCGATCTCACCCAGATATGGCATGGGGTAATCTACACTGTCTTAAAGGACGTCTCCTAGTCCCATTGGGTTATCTCGTGCTTTTGGGGGGCTTCGGACTCGTCGTAGTATACGACCTTGACGATGGAGCGGATCCTATCCAGCCCGTAGAAGAGTTCCATCGGTTCGCCTGCCTCAAGATCCTTCACCGCCTCCCAGAAGCCGTCGAACGACGTAATCTCATGATAGACCCCGCGAACCGCCACCGCACGAAGCGGACCCGCATAGGCCTCCCATGATGCGGCTGCGCTTTCTTCCTCCACGTCCGCCACGTAGACCGCGTTTGAATCCATGTCGTACCAGTACTGAAGGAACCTACTCATCGGCTGAACAATCATTCCGGCTACTGAGATATACTCTTTAGGCCGATCCGCAGCACGGTCCGCTGCCAGTAGCTCAAAGTCAATCTTCTCGCCGAAGCGCGAGACGGTCAGGGTGCAGACCTTGTCTGCCAGTTCCTTCATTATCACAGCGTAGTCGGCCTCATCTTCCGGGGTTTTGGCGTTGATCGCGAATATAATATCACCTGACGTGACACCCGCTTTGTCCGCCACATTGTCAGGGGCCAGGGTGCGGATAAGGATCGCCTTGCGCACGTGCTCCGGCAGATCGGTCTTGAAGCTTTCACTGGCCCGGGTAGGGGTGATTTCTTCCACGTCGAACCCCATCCATCCCACGTGTCCGCCGTAGGGGAGCTCTTCTGTAATGACATCTTCGATGATCTGTTTCAACTGGTTTATGGCAAGGCTCCAGCCTATACCCTCTCCTGTCGTTGCGGCGTTTATGCCGATCACCGAGCCGTTCTTCATGAGTATTAAGGGGCCGCCAGAGTTGCCAGGGTTGATAGGAGCGTCGGTCTGGATGAACTTGCCCGTGCCCGCCGTAGGGGTGTTGGTGGTTGAACTGACGATTCCTTCGGTGCCTGAGAACTCGATCCCTGATGGATGACCAAAGGTCCCCACCCGATCACCGATCTTTAGCTTATCCGAGTCTCCCAGACGAGCAACGGCGATATCTAAAGGTACCCCCGGTTCGTCAAGGCGGAAGCGGATCATCCCGAAGTCGTATACAGGGTCGATGTAGATTGGTTCTGCCTGGATGCGCTCGCCGTCCTTGAAGCTTATCTGGGCGTTGCATACACCGTCGCCTATCACGTGCTCGCAGGTAACCGTATATGCGTAGCCCGCCTCCCTGTCAATGTAAACGATGAATCCCGACCCCTGGTAGGAGCCGCGCTGCGAGCTTTCAAGCGCGACCGTTGTGGTTACGTACACCCTCACCGAGTACTTCTCGGCCTCGGCAAAAACCTGTGCGGAATTTGCTGCGGAAACGACCCCCACCGCAATCAAAAATATCACTATTACTCTGCCAAGGTGTGTTACGGGTTTCATGAATCTCCTTTCACGGAGTTTGATTTCTGGTAGCTAGCAAAATGGGCCGTGCAGGACTTGAACCTGCGACCACCGGATTAAAAATCAGGTGCTCTACCTACTGAGCTAACGGCCCTTAAGTTATAATTCTAGGAGCCTGCGCCCCAAAGTCAAGCGAATTAAATGCTCCTTTTGTCTTTCACCCCTTGTCATTGCGAGCGACCGCAGGGAGCGTGGCTCCGAAGGATGACGTTTATGGAATCATCTCATAGCACGACGCCAGAAGTATCAGGTATCTGCTATGGGATTGCTTCGTCGCTTCGCTCCTCGCAACGACAAAAAGATCGTAGAGGCGTACCTCAGCGTGCCCCTTGAGCTCGTATTGAGCTCATAGGGTAGAACCAAAGAGGGGGTGAAAAAAGAGCCGATTCGTCAGCATTACATTCCACTCGTCACAAACCCCGCTAAACTTAGCTATGACATCTCTATCACCTGAACAGTGCCACCAGGCGCTAACATCCTCGCAAAGGCTCGTACTGGATTCATTCGAGTACAGCTGGGACGTTTTAACGATAAAAGACATACGCAAGAACACAAAAGAGAAGATATCGGTCAAGACCATCCGCCGCGCCCTGGCAAAACTTTGCGATATGGGCGTAGTAGTGCGCCTGCAAGCCAAGAAACAGGGACGGGGGTACTCCAACCTCTATAAATTGAAAGAGGAAGAGGAATAAGATGGGAGAAGTTTCATTACAATACATCCCCCTCCCCTGGTGGAGGGGGATAAAGGGTGAGGGGTACAACAACTTATTATCCCTCCCTTGATGGGAGGGAACAAAAGGGAGGGTGATGGGTGTCCCCCTTCTGTAAGGGGGAACTAAAGGGGGATTGAGCTTCCCTGCGATCTTTTTGCCCTCTGGGTAAAAGCACCAACTTCGTGGGGTATTTAATGATTTGGCGGAGATTAGAGGGAAGTCAAGGAGATTGGATTACACGTAATAGAAATCTGCTCCGATAGCATGGGATGCCAAAGCAAGGAAAAATTCTATAGGTTGGGTCCCCATGAACACTTGTGCAAGGTGGTAGTCTTTATGGAAAACCAATCTCTCAAGATGATCTGGACAATACCTTGATAGATGATTGAGATAAAACATCCCAAGATATATGGCAATAGTAGAAGGCAGGGGGGCTAGATTAGACTGTTTTACACGAATACAATACGAAGATTTCTCTGCAAAAAAGATTTGTTCGATCCAAACATGTTGTGTCTCAAGCCAGTCGAAAAGTTTGTCCCTAGCCTTTTTCCCACGAAACCCTTGTGGTTCTGTTTGAAACCTTAACCAGTATTTGGGCGAGGATGAAGATACCCATTTCATCCCAGTTGCTACACATATTAAATCAACTAATTTACCAATTCTTCGGGATGTCAATCTTGTTGCTTCTTCTTTTTCAACCCAACAATCTATGCATTTATCGTATGAGTTACTCAAGATACCAATACCATTGATAAAGACTCGTTGAGTGTTTCTATTTAATACAGATTTAACTTCGTGTAGACAACCTGGGCAGTTAACAAAAATCTGTTCCCCAGAAATTTGTTCGCCTCTTTTGTAAGAGAATCCGATCAAATCAGCTAACTCCTTAAATACTCCTTTAGGTTGTAATTTCACCTTTGCCAATCTTAATCTAGCCCAAGAAGGAAGCTCTGGAACCGAAATCCCGTGCGTATAGAAATTTGGTTTTACCTTATACAATTCAATTATAGCCTTGGCAAAATTGAGCATACTATAATAGATTAACATAGGTGCACTTTTATGTGAAGCCTCTTTAGAGGCAGAAAAGAACTCTTGGGATTGCTCTAAGAAAGCTCGTGCTCTTTTTAATTTTGCGGAAGTTTTTACAATCCCTCTTTTTTTCATTTCTCGTTCCGCAGATTCTCTGAAAAATATACTAACCATTGACCAAGGTTCTGTTGCACCTAATAGCGATTTTCGTAGGGGTTGAACTTTACGCTTTAGTG
This sequence comes from candidate division TA06 bacterium B3_TA06, assembly GCA_005223075.1. Classification (NCBI taxonomy): domain Bacteria; species candidate division TA06 bacterium B3_TA06. The sequence goes on from NJBO01000004.1 coordinate 137,353, forward strand.
TAAACTTCTTTTCTCGATGTAGAATGTACTCCCCTCCCTCAAAAGGGTCAAAAGGTCGTGACATTTTCCCTCTTTACAAGTAAAATCATAACATTAAGTATCGCATGGTTGGATTTATACATAAGGTACGGTTTTTTTAGAAATTTAAGACACACCGTAGGAGCCAGTCTTTTTGTGACAATCGCAACAAAGGATTTCGCAATTGCTCAAGGTATCAGAGCCACCAGCAGTTATATGGTGTGCTTCCCAACAGCCTGGCATCCAATCTCTTCCCCTTGCATTCCAGTCTAACTGCTTATTACATCTACCATAATGTCCGTGAGTAGTCCTCCCGCACTCACACCTACCACCTGTCCTCGTCCACGCCTGCAATACATCTTCATCAGAAAAGGCCATTATTTCCTCCTCATAAACTTGCAAAATGATAAGCTTAAAGTCGTTCTTGTCAACCCCCCTAGGAGCTCACGGCAAACAGCTTACAGCTCACGGCCGACAGCTGTCAGCCCCTTAATTTTGCATTTTGCACTTTGACTTTTACATTCGCGACGAAGTCGCGTTTTTGTCCAGCTTTTGGGTAGCTTTTGACCAGTTTCTGGCCAGTATTTGTCCAGCTTTTTAAAGAGGATTTTCATGGGGCTACATCTCCACCTTTCTGTCTAAGCTGCGGTATTGTATAGCTTCGGAGATGTGCTGGGGTTTGATTGCGTCTGCACCGTCCAGGTCGGCTATGGTTCTTGCCACCTTGAGGATCTTGTCGTGTGCCCGGGCCGAAAGCCCGAAGCGCTCCATCGCGGTCTTGAGTAAGTGCTCGGAGTCCGGGCCTATCTCGCAGAATTGCCTTGCGTCCTTTGCACCCATCTGTCCGTTGCAGTATATCGGGTGCTTGCGCTTGAGCATCCCGAACCGCTCAAGCTGCACCTCACGCGCCGCCACCACCCTCTTGCGAACCTCCTCGGATTTCTCGCCCGGCTCCCTTCGCCTTATCTCCTCAAACCTCAGCTTCGGCACCTCGATGTGGATGTCGATGCGGTCCAGTAAGGGTCCTGAAATCCTTGATCTATATCTTTGAATCTGCTGTGGGGTGCAGCGGCAGATGTTGACCGGGTCGGTTAAATTCCCGCACGGGCATGGGTTCATTGCCGCGACCAGGGTGAAGCGCGCCGGATAGGGGATGGAGATCTTTGCCCGGCTGATGACTACCCTGCCGTCCTCCAAAGGCTGGCGCAGGACCTCGAGCACGTTGCGCCGGAACTCAGGGAACTCGTCAAGGAACAGGATTCCGTTGTGGGCCAGGCTCACCTCGCCCGGCCTTGGGATCTGCCCGCCGCCTATGAGGCCGGCGTCGGAGATCGTATGATGGGGGGAACGATACGGTCGGGTGGCGACTAACGCCTTACCTTCGTCCAGCAAACCGGCCACCGAGTGTATGCGGGTGGTCTCAAGAGCCTCCTCAAGCGATAAGGGCGGCAGGATTGTCGGCAGCCGCTTGGCCAGCATGGTCTTCCCAGTGCCAGGCGGGCCGACCAAAAGGATGTTGTGTCCGCCTGCCGCGGCTACCTCTAAGGCTCGCTTGGCGTGCTCCTGCCCTTTGACCTCTGCAAGATCCACCGACCAGAGCATCTCCTCCCGGAACAGCTCGGCAACGTCAACCTTTGTGGGTTCAATTCTTTCTTCTCCGTTAAGGAATCGCACCACCTCGATAAGTGAGTTGGCCGGGTAGCAGAACCCCTCGCCGCGTATGGCCGCCTCGGACGCATTGGCTTTGGGAAGGATCAGGCCTTCGAAGCCTTCAAGCTCCTGCACCAGCGCGGCAATCGATAAAGCCCCGCGCACCGGCCTTATAGCCCCGTCAAGGGATAACTCACCCACGATCAGGTATTTGGCCAACGCCTCAACAGGGATCACACCACGACACGCAAGGATGCCAAGGGCGATGGGCAGGTCGTAGGCAGCACCCTCCTTCCTGATATCGGCGGGTGCCAGGTTCACGGTGATCCTTGCCGAAGGCAGTGGGAAACCTGAGTTCTTTACCGCTGCCAGGACCCGGTCCTTTGATTCCTTTACCGCGCCTTCGGGCAGACCAACGGTGGTGAACGCGGGCAGCCCGCTTCTGGCAGTATCTACCTCAACCTCGACCTTGTAGGCGTCAATGCCTAAAAGGCCAGCTGACGTTACCTTGGAGAGCATATATCATCCATACAGAAGATAATATACACATTTGTGTCTCTGTTTCAAGTGGACTGCGGAACTCTGGTTCGGAACTCATGAACCAGCCTTTTTATCTGCCGTGGGGTGTTGCAGATAAATATCTTTTTCCCGTCGCAGCCCTCATCCAGTATCTTCATAATCGTTGGTCGGATCTTTCGGGGGTAGTTCCATATCCATTTGATGAATTCGAAATCTATCTTCTCGTGACAACCGGGAATGGGATCAACTCGTTGCCGTGAGAACTGCCGCATCAAACCTCTCCACAAACAGAGGTATCTGGAGTAATTGAGAAAAATTACCGTATCGGCAACTTTTAACCTTTTTTCCAGAGTACTTCCGTAGTTGCCGTCCATGATCCATTCCTCTCCTTTGATGAGCTCTCCTACCTTCCTCTCCCACTCTTGCTTAGGAGTCTCCACCCAGCCCGGGTTCCAGTAGAAGGCATCGCGATTAATCACCGGCAGCTTCAGGATATTACCAAGGGTGCGGGCCAACTTCGATTTTCCTGCCCCGCCTGAGCCGATGATCAGGATTTTTCGCATACTCATTGGAAGGCGTCGCGGAGGTGCTCTATTTCATGCTCGTTGTCTTTCTTGATGATTACCGCTACCACATCGAACCGGCAGGGCGGAGGTTGAAGTGAGTAGTTCTTTGCAAGCCAGATTTCAGCCGCTTTTCTTAGATGGTCTTGTTTCTTGAAATTGACCGCTTCTTCAGGCCGTACGAAGTCGCTTGAGGTGCGGGTCTTAACCTCTACAAAGACAACCTCTGCTCCGTCCTGCGCCACGATATCCAGCTCCCCCCATCGTGTGTGGAAGTTGCGCGCAAGGATGCGGTAGCCTTGCTTTTTGAGGAATCTCTCCGCTATCTCCTCGCCTCTGCGGCCAAGTGATTTTCGGTTCATGCAACAATCATACATGGGATAAACAGGGAATCAATCCTTCTTGGACCCAAACTTCCATCCAATACCTGCTGTGGCGACCACTGTGGGAGACTCGAAAACGAATAATGGCGGTATATCTATTCCCAGGAAGATGGAATGGCCTTTAGGGGAATGAATAGTAGCTAAAAGATCAATACCTACGGGGATGTATCCGGCTACAAGATGGGGCCGTATCCCCACGGTGACCGCCTCCGGTTGTCTTTCTCCGGCGATTCCTAAAAGAAAGGTGGGTGCTATTCCTCCACCCATCATATAGGGTTCCAACTCCAGCTTCAAGGCGGGATGGAGTCTTTTGCCTGGATAGGCGAATTTGAACCCAATCCCTCCGTCGACCAGGGGATAAAAATCACCGTAGTAAGGGTCCAACCCCACCCCTCCTCCCAGCCTGGCTGAGGCTTCAAACCACGAGTTAGGAGCATGGCGGGCCACAGCGTCTGCACGCAACCCCACCGCGTAAAAGCCGAAATCAGTGGCGGCAAAGGCAAAACTGGTAGCACAGACACCGAGATTGAACTTCCATCCAGGCTCTATCCTCGCGGTTTCATATACCGGCGAAACGCAGGAGGTCACTCCTACGAAGGCTGTCAGAGAGACCAATCCAATCCAAAGGAGCTCACGGATAGGCTTCATTGTTTCTCCTTTCCATAAGTGTTTACTATATCAAAACCCACGCCTGCCTGAAGCTCCCATTCGTCGGTGAGCAAGGTGGTGAGGTTGGTCTGCACGTAGAGGTGAAGGCGCTTGATGGGATGGAGAGTTATAAAAAATGATGCAGGTATATAGAGCCACTGGGTTTTGAAACCCACGGTGGCAATCTCCCGGTTCTTGATCGGTATGCCGACGAGGAAGGTTACGGTAGCATCGTAGAAGAAGAACAGACCGGCCTGGATCGATATCGAAGGATTCTCCAGTACTTCATACTGCAGAGCTGTCTCAAGCCAGGGCAGAACCTTTTTGCTTGAATCCCCGGGCAGATCAAAAAATCCCCTGGCCCCTTCCCCTTCGGTAACCATCGCTCCGGCCTGAGCTACAATAGCCAGATGCTCCCACGTCTTTGCCGGATGTCCCATCTCGATGAAGCGCTTACCGCCGGAGTAGCGAAATACCATGTCCAATCGGTAACCACTCGCCGCCTCCAGGGCGGTGCCACCGTCAAGCCCCTGTGGAAAATAGTAGTTGTAATCCAGGTACCCGCCGCCCACGGAGAACGAGGTTCCAGGTTTCACCTCTGCGGTGTGGTAGACAGGCGGAACGCAGGAGATGGTCGTTATTCCGATCAATCCCAGCAGAATCAGGATAGTTCTGTTATTCCTCGTCAACCTCATTTCCGTCCTCTTTTCCTTTCCTTGGGAAGTTATAGGTGTAGCCCACGCCTATGCAGATTTCATCCTCACCGAAAGCGGCGAAGAGGTGGGAGCCGCGCAAGGGGTGCAGGTTTATGAATGCCCCTGTAGGCGCTATACCGAAGGCGGTTTGAATCCCCAGGGTGATTATCTCGTGTCCCTTACGGGTGGAGAAACCCATCATCGGAGTCAGGGAAGCAAGTCGGGGCCAGTCGGCCTCGGCCCGCAGGCCGAGGTTGAATATTTGCCACGGGGTTGAGAACTTGAGACCTAATCCAAATGACGGTTCCTGTGCAGGATTCCCTTGCGGTATGTCCGTTCCGATTATCACCCCGGCTCGTCCCACCAGGCTGAACCAGTTCGAGAATGCGTAACTTACCGCAACGTCGGGCCTGATACCTTGCATACCGTCGTGGATATGTATGAACCCTGAGGAGCTTTCTACCTCGTACTGGTGATAACCGATACCGCCGCCTACAGTTAATCCTTTGTGAGTAATGGCCGTATCGTAGATGGGAGCCAGCCCCATGCACGATACATTCACCCCCAGCGCAAGCAGGGTAATCCAATTAACTACCTTCATTTTATCTTCCTTTCCTACTTAAGTTTGTAGCCTACGCCGACAGAGAAGAACGGCTTGTAGTCTTCGTAAAAGGCAAACGTCCCCGGCGAAGCAAAAATCGAAAGGTGGGGTAAAGGATGTATTCCTATAAACGGAGCAACCGGCAGGTAAAATTGTGCCAGTTCTCCCTTGAAGAAGTATACGCGACCGCCCAGGGTGAGCCATTCGGCCTCCCCTATCCCGAACATCAGATCCGTGCTCACTCCTCCCAGTCCTGCTTCCAGACGTAAGGCAAGGGTCGAGTACTTATGAGGGTGCGCAATCTGGATACCGATAGCTCCATCTAACAGAAAAGTCTGACTGTTGGGTGTGCTTTCTCCCTCCTCCCGTTCTCTTGATACCCATCCCCAGCCTCCACCTGCCCTTAGGTGGGTCTTGAAAGAGTTACCGAACGCGTAACCTACCTCTACGTCAGCACGCGGGCCGATGTAAGGCCAGTTTGCGGAGTTCATCATAACACCGGTGAATTGACCGACAGCAATTCCGCTGTTGACATGAAAGCCTTTGGCTATCCTTGCTGTGCCGTAAAAAGGTGAGACGCAGGAGGTAACACCTGCGGTAAAAGAGGCGATCAGGATAATGGTGATTCCTTTAATTTTCTTCACTGTGCCCCCCTTGGTTTTGGGGACCGAATTCCCAGCCGAAGCCAACGGTGAAGATCGGATTAGGGTCGTAATCCTGAACCAGTTTCATCATTTCAATCTCGTTGACAAGAATTCCTACATTCACACCTACGAATAACGTTCTCCCTTTGGGAAGATGGAACCCGGCGAATGCATCGGTATAAGGATAGGAGAGGCCAGTTCCCTTATGCCACATGGGCAGTAGATAGGATCGTACCCCCAGGGTTACCACCTCGGTTTGATTCCTCCCTTCGATTCCTAAAAGCAGGGACGAGGATAGGGTTGGGGTGTAATTTAAGAATCCACCGTCGATCCTTATCGCTGGATGCACGTACCTCAAGGGTGGGGCAAGTTTAAGCCCCAATCCGGCGTCCAGGAATGGTATGAGCCGGTGATCATAGACTTCGATTCCGCCCCCTATCCCGGCTCTGGCCGAACCCTCGAGCCATGAGTTGAACCCACGGTGTAGTGAACCGTCGCCGCGCACACCCACGGCATAAATATATGCATCGTAGGCACTGAAGCTGTAACTATGAATCCCGACCCCGGCGGTATAACTGGTTCCCGGTTTGACCGCTGCCTGCTCATAGACAGGGGAAACACAGCCCGTAACACCCGTAACACACACAACACCCGTAACACACGCACTTATTCTAAGAATTGACGCGATTCGTTTATTCAGCTTCATCAATCCTCCTTTCCACAAGAAAGTATACCCATGTCTAAGGTTTGTCAAGACCCGGAGACGGGTTCATTGCAAAAATCAAATTGCAAATTTTAAATTAAATTCATTGTCGCGGTCCTCCTGCTCTAATCCATTTTGCACTTTGATATTTGACCGGAGGACGACGCCTGCGGAGTAAATTTGCATTGAACGGTCCTCTTGGACTTACCTTCGCCCTTGACATTCTCCCTCAGTGGCATAGAATGCTTTAGATAGCATCAGGCAGATCCCCTTCTTATAGAGATCTCAATATCAACGCAAGGAGGCTGCGATGGCTAAGAGCCCTTCTGTGATCACGAGATGGAGGCAGCGGTTGGGATAGAAAGCGGCAAGGACAAGGGTAGCCGGCAAAGGCTTACGGTCAGAAAGGTAGTCATCCTCGCTGCCGGTAGGGGAAGTCGGCTACGAGAGAGAAAGAATGAGTTGAAACCGATGAGGAGGGTCCTCGGATTGCCGCTCCTGGAACGCGTAGTCCTGTCATGTAAGGAGGCAGGACTCTCCGAGTTCATCGTGGTAACCGGCTACAAACCCAAGCCGATGCGGTCCTTTCTGGCACGGCTGGCGAGAAAGAGATCCGTTCGGATCGAGGTAGTCGAAAACCAGGACTGGGAAAAGGGGAACGGAACCTCGGTGCTTGCATGTAATGACAAGCTCGCCGAACCTTTCGTTCTCGTGATGGGCGACCACCTGTTTGAGCCGGAGCTGCTTGCAGGACTCTTGCGTGGGTGGTCGGAGGACGATACCTGCTTTCTGGCGATAGACAGGCGGACCGAGCGGGTCTTCGACCTTGGGGATGCGACCAAGGTTGCCACTCGATCGGGATGCATAACCGAAATAGGAAAGGACCTGGAGAGCTATAACGGAATAGATACAGGCGTCTTTCTTCTCACCCCAGCGATATTTCAGGCGTTGGCCAAGGCTCAAGCCAAGGGCAGGTATGAACTCTCCGACGGGATCGCCGAGCTGGCCGCCCAGGGGCGCATCCAGACTTATGATATCGGGGAGTGCTTTTGGCTCGACGTTGATACCCCGCGGAGTCTGAGGGAGGCGAAACGTCACCTTGCCAAGCAAGTTGACAAACCAAGTGAGGATGGCTTCATCGCCCGCTACCTCAACCGCCCTCTTTCAATCCGCCTCTCGTGGTTACTCGCTCACACCTCGATCACCCCAAACACCATTACCCTCATCTCCTTCACCATCGCTTTCCTGGGAGCCTGGCTCTTTACGCGCCAGGGTTATCTTCCGGTGTTATTTGCCGGGGTCTTGATCCAGGTCTCCTCTATAATCGACGGCTGCGACGGCGAGATCGCTCGACTTAAAGCTCTCGGCAGCCGCTTTGGGGCTTTTTTTGATACGATCCTCGACCGGTATGCCGATCTGGCCATTGCAGCAGGCGTCACCTACGGATTCTGGCTTACTCATCCCGAGTTCTGGGTATGGTTGGCCGGGATCGGCGCACTATCCGGCTTCCTATTGGCAAGTTATTCTAAGAAGGAGTACCAGCTTCGGTTTCAAAAACCATCCCCTAGCCGGTTTCTGCCAAGGCTTGCCAAGAGGGATTTCCGACTCTTTGTCATCTTCCTCGGGGCCATTGTTGGCCAGCCCTTCTTTGCGATGCTGGGTGTAGGGGTAATCTCACATCTGGCGGTGTTTTGGATTCTCGTTCGTGGCAGGAGAAACTGATGGTTCGGGCTTGGATGCGAATAACCGGTCAGCGGCTTCCTCTTTTGAGCACTCATGGCCTTGACATAGCCGCGGCGATTTATAAACTTAGCTATTCTAGGATATAAGCGAAAGGAGTTACGATGAGTAAGATTCGTGTTGCGATCATCGGGGTGGGCAACTGCGCGAGCTCGCTTGTCCAAGGCGTTTACTACTACCGCAACGCGAAGGAAGGTGAGATAATCCCGGGGATCATGCATGTGAACCTTGGGGGTTACCACATCTCGGATATAGAGTTCTCACTGGGCATAGATATCGACAAGCGTAAGGTAGGCAGGGATTTATCGCAGGCGATATACACATATCCTAACAACACCCAGGTGTTTGCCAAGGTTCCCAAGTCGGGTATCAGGGTGGTGAGAGGTATGGTCCACGACGGTCTGGGGAAGTATCTTTCACAGATCATCACCAAGGCGCCTGGCAACACTGCGGACATCCCACGTCTTCTGCGTGAGACCAAGACCGATGTGGTGGTCAACTTCCTTCCCGTAGGATCAGAGGAGGCAACCAAGTGGTATGTTGAGCAGGCACTTGATGCAGGCTGTGCATTCGTTAACGGAATCCCTGTTTTTATCGCCTCAGGCGGTTACTGGCCTGAGAGGTTCAGCTCCAAGGGGCTGCCAGTCCTTGGCGACGATGTCAAGTCCCAGGTAGGTGCCACCATCGTCCACCGTGTGCTTACTACCCTGTTCCACGAACGCGGGGTGAGGCTTCTTCGAACCAGCCAGCTTAACGTGGGCGGCAACACCGACTTTTTAAACATGCTCGAGCGCGAGCGCCTGGAGTCAAAAAAGATCTCAAAGACCCGTGCAGTGACATCCATGCTGCCCTACGATATGGGCTCAGAGAATGTGCATGTGGGTCCCTCCGACTACGTTCCCTGGCTTGCCGATAGAAAATGGTGCCACCTGCGGATGGAGGGTCAGACCTTCGGTGACGTGCCTTTGAACCTTGAGCTCAAGCTTGAGGTCTGGGACTCGCCCAACTCGGCAGGTGTGATGATAGATGCCATCCGCTGCGTCAAACTCGCTTTAAATCATGGGCTTAAGGGTGCGATTGTAGCCCCTTCAAGCTACTTCTTCAAATCCCCGCCGCGTCAGTATCCGGATTACGTTGCCCGCCGCAGGACCGAGGCCTATATCCGCAGGTACGCTCGCAAGCAGAAGAAAAGAGCTTGATGAGTGGCATGGGGCGAGCAGCCTTTTCGGGGTGGGTGGAGTTGTATGGTAGCGACCTTGACATACTCGGGATGGGATTCATAATAGCATTATACTCTGTGGGCGCTAAAGGATCACTGATATGAGGAGGGGTGTGTTCATAGTATTCGAGGGGATAGAGGGTTCGGGCAAGTCGACCCAGGCCCAGCTTTTGGCCGATGCGCTGGAGAGGAAGGGAGTCAATGTCGACTTTAGCCGGGAGCCAGGGGGAAGCGAGGTGGCAGAGCGGATACGCGCGGTGCTTTTGAACTCGGAGCTTGAGGAGATGCACCCGCGCACAGAGTTGTTGCTTTACCTTGCGGCGCGTGTCGAGCATGTGGCCAAGCGCATTCGTCGCAAGTTGTTTGCAGACAAGGCGGTTGTAATTTCGGACCGCTACACACTCTCCACCCTCGCCTATCAGGCGGGTGGACGCGAGCTCGATACGAAGCGAGTAGCCAGGCTTTGTAAGTTCGCCTCAGGCGGACTGGAGCCTGATCTTACGGTGCTTGTCGATCTCGATGTGAAAGAGGCTTTTGCACGACTGGATAGGCCTCACGATCGCCTGGAGCAGGCCGGTTTGGGGTTTCACCGGAGGGTGCGCGAGGCCTATCTTGCGTTCGCACGACGCGCACCGCGCAAGATCCGCGTCTTTAACGGCGCGAAGGAGAAGATGATGCTGCATGAAGAGATCAAAGGGGTCGCCTTAGACCTTTTGAAAAGTAAGGGGATATTATGAACAAACGTAAACTTACCCTAGGTATACTTGCCATCTCACTGCTTGCAGCTACATGGGTGGGTTCCCGCCTGTGGGCAGCCAAGACGAACATCTACACCTCGCTTGAGGTTTTCCAGCGTGTGCTTCAGATAACCCGTGATACCTATGTCCGTGAGGTGGCGTTGGATTCCATGATCCAGGACGCGATGAAGGGGATGCTCAGTGAACTGGACCCCTACAGTATCTACATGACTCCCAAGGAGTTCGAGAGCCTGAATATCTCGATGCAGGGCGAGTTCGGCGGCTTAGGCATAACCATAGCTATCGCCGACGGCTGGCTCACTGTTATCTCGCCCCTGGAGGGTACCCCTGCATCGGAGGCAGGCCTGCAAGCCGGAGACCGGATCGTCGAGATAGAGGGGGAGTCTACCGAAGGGATAACGGTAGACGAGGCGGTTTCAAAGCTTCGAGGCGAGCCGGGTACCGACGTGACGATATCTATCTGGAGAAACGGTTGGGACGAGCCGATGGAGCTTACCATCACCCGTAAAATCATCAAGCTCAACGCTGTGAACTACGTTGCCAAACTGAGCCCCCAGATCGGCTACATCAAATTCTCCAAGTTCAGCCGGACCGCTCGCGAAGAGATGGAGGAAGCCATGGATTCACTTCTCCGCGTCGAAGGCGTGAAAAAACTCATTCTGGATGTACGCATGAATTCGGGTGGTTACCTTGGCGAGGGTGTGGATGTCTCCGATCTCTTCCTTGAGCGTGATCGTGAGATCGTGCAGACCAGAGGCCGCATCCCACAGAGCTTCCGCACCTACCGCGCACACGAGGATCCCTTGTTCGGGGATTATCCTTTGATTGTTCTTGCAAACCGTGGTTCAGCCTCGGCCGCCGAGATCCTTACCGGGGCATTGCAGGACTGGGAACGTGCCCTTGTATTAGGCGACACGACGTTCGGCAAGGGATCGGTGCAGACGCTTTATCCGCTTGCCGACTCAGGACGCCTTAAGCTTACCACCGCCCACTGGTACACGCCGGCGGGACGCTGCATAGATAGACACCGCGCCAAGATCGAGGGCAAGGAGAACGAGGTGGCTACGCTTCATACCCTCGGTAAACGTAAGCGTCTGCTTTATGCAGGCGGAGCCATTGCCCCGGATATCTACGTTGAGACTGAAAAGTTGAGCGAGCTTGCGCGCAGATTCTGGATTAAGCGAACCTTCTTTGCCTACGCCGTTGATTATCTCTCGAAGAATCCTGAGATTGCCCCTGACTTCTCTGTAACCGACGAGATGCTTGCGGGTCTTGCTCGTGAAGCCCGAAAGCGTGAGGTTGAGTTCACCGATGCCGAGTTCGAAGAGACCAAAAAACAGCTTCGCTATTACTTGCGTTTGGAGATCGCTAGCCAGAAATGGGGCGAGGAGGGTCGTTATCAGGCCATACTTGCGGAAGACCCGGTGGTTAAGAAGGCGCTGGAGCTGCTTTCAGAAGCGGAGAGTACCGCAGAGCTCCTCGGTTACGCTCAATAGGGTATCGCTCGTTCCTACTCTGGGGGGTGTGGTCAATGAAGGTTGCGCTGAAACCCGGTAGGGTCTTAGCGCATCAAGAGAATAAAGAAAATCTCCTAGGATGAATCTGACTCTACCTGAGAGATGGGCAATTGGTGCTGTAAGGAGGTCCTGTTTAAGGCGCTGACCTGGTAAGTATGTAGCGGACTCCCAAAAGGATAAAGAAGATACCGAACGCACGCTTCAGCCAGACCTCGTTCAGTTTTCCTGCCCAGCCTGCGCCGAAGTAGGCCCCAACGAGAAGCCCTCCAGCGAGGATCAGGCCAGCTATCCAGTCTACGTCTCCAGCCTTGTAGTAACGGATCACCCCCAAGATTCCCACCGGCAGAAGCAAAGCTGCAAGCGAGGTCCCCTGGGCTTTATGCTAGGTGAAGCCCGGGATGAAAACCAATGCAGGGATGATTAACGTTCCCCCCCGATCCCGAAAAGACCGGAAAGCATCCCGGCCGTCACACCAACTGCGGCCACGAAAAGATATTGCCAAACACCCATGATACTCCCAGGTTGGATGAGGTTACCAGAGTTTTCTATTACAACTATATCCGATCCGAAGAGCTTGGCAACTCCCCTAGACGAAGAGGTCGTATGTTTTTTAAGCAATCTTCGCAGGGAAAAGTTAACCGGCGAGTCTAAAGACTCGCGCTACATGTTGTGTTTTATATTTGGAGTGCAACAACCGTCTTGTTGCCGCAATGACGCAGTCATTGCACTCCATATCAATTCCCTTGGTTAACCGATGCATCCGGAGGAGATTGGGGAGTGCTATGGCTCCTGCGCCATCGGGGGCCAACCAGAGATTGATGATTGAGAAAAAGGCGAACCCTGAATGCAACCAGTAGTTTGCCAAGCGTGATAGGAAAGCGTAAGTTTCTGTCTTTCCCTATCTTGGAGCGCTTGGCAAGCCCGTTAGAGAAGATAAGTTTTTATAAGCACCCACACGCCGAGTAAGATGACCAAGGGACCTAACACGTAGCGCCATCTCTTTTTGGCGATCTTCTTGGTCAGGAGTGGGCCGAGTGGAGCCACAAGGCAGACGCCTATCAGGAGCGCGATCAAGAGGTCCCAACGCAGGATGGATTGGGATAAGAAGACGGTCCTTGCGATTTCACCTATGGGTCGGGAAAGGATAGATCCTTCACTTTGTATTATCACTTTGCCGATAAGGAAGGTCAGGAAGCCGGTGATGCAGATCGGGGCCTCCGATAAGGTGGTTACTCCGACAGCACGTTTAGCCCTGTGGCCGGAGATGATCTGACCGGAGGTGACGATCGGTCCGAAGCCACCTCCTGACAGTCCTTTATTAAAGCCGCTTATGATGCCGACGCCTATCATCTTCTTAATGGAGAAGTTGAACCGCAGGTTTATAAGCACGAGGATTCCCATAGCCAGGACGAGTGCTCCGATATAGGTAGAAAGAACTACCTTGGGAATATTTAAAGCCACGATTGCGGCAAATATGGTGGCCAGGACACCTGTTCCGGTGATTATCAGGAAGATCTTGAAATCCTTCGATTGGGGACTGAAGCTGACGTTACGCAACCTGGCGTGGAAAAGGGAGGCCATAAGCCCTCCCACCGCCTGGGATAAGAGAAGTGCGGGGATGACGAATAAAGGTTCAAATCCTATTCCGATGAGCAAAGGGCAGAGGATCGTACCGTATCCCATCCCTACCGAAGAATCAACGAACTCGCAGGCAAGGGCGAGCACGATGATTAAAAGGAACAATCCCAGCGACATGGCCATCATATCCTCCTAAAGACTCTCTGCCACTCGATACGAGGCGGGAAGTGGTAAAGGAAGTCGCTATCAGGCTGAGATCAGTCAGCCACGCCTGCGCGCAGTGGGCGGGTATGTATGCCGCACTCTCCGCCGCACTTCGAGGTATTCAGCCAGCGCCCGGCACGCTCAGCCTCCTCGTTGGTGATACGGGTGCAGGGATCGCAGCCTAAGGAGCGGTAGCCCTCTTTATATAAAGGGTTGACCGGCACCTGGTAGAGTGCAAGGTACTGCCAGACCTCGCGTTCCTTCCACAAAAGGAGGGGGTTGAGCTTTATAAGACCCTTGTCGCGCTCCTCTACCTCCTTGTAGTCGGTACGGGTACGACCCTCTGTGGAGCGCAGACCGGTTACCCAGCAGTCAACACCCATCTCATCAATGGCCCAACGAACCGGCTCAACCTTCAGGATCCGACAGCACTCGTCAGGGTCTGTCTCGTAAAGCCGCTCCGGTATCTCTGCATCGTTTGCATAAACCTTGATCTCAGGGTATCGCTCCACAACCTTACGCATGAACTCCTTGGTCCCTTGAGGTTTGTAGCGGGTTGTTACGATGAAGCCGCGGATTTTTGGGACTGCTCGTTTTGCAAGATCCCACACCGCCATCGAATCCTTGCCCAGACTGTTGGCCACCACCATTCTTTGGCCGTAACGCTCGTATGCCTCTTCGATCAGGCGCATTGAACGTTCGACCTTCTCCTTGAAGTTCAGTTTCTCGACCAGCTCCTTCACGTCATCGTTGTTGTCAAGCAGACTCATCCAGCCTCCTTTTTTGAATTTCTCTCGATCTAACTCCGCCACTCTCATCGTTTGCATATGGTCTTTGATCCCTGCTTAGCGAGTTGAAATTACCCATACACATACATAATTGTATGCTGAGAGCGAGTCTTGTCAAGGGCTTTAAGGGTGCATCAGTTATCCTGGTAAATTGTTTGTTAGATTTACTTTTTAATCGAATAGATAAATCCCCGGCGCTCGAAATCGCCTCTACCCGTATCTAGGAGGTAACGCTTGCTCGCGAAGAATATGTCAGGATTGATCCTTAAGGTAGGAATAGGCTATACCTTCAGGGGTAGATTCTGTCCATCAACCTGGGATAGGGGATCGTCTCACGGATATGGTGGATACCGGTGATCCACGCCAGTGTCCGTTCCATTCCTATCCCGAATCCAGAGTGCTCGAACGTCCCGTAGCGGCGCAGGTCAAGGTACCACTCAAGCGGCTCGCGCGGCAGTCCTTGGCGCTCGATGGCGGCCTCAAGTTTTGCCAGGTCATCCTCGCGTTGCGAGCCACCGATTATCTCGCCGTAGCCCTCAGTGGCCAGAAGATCGAAGTTTAAGACAACCTTCGGGTTGGCGGGGTCTTCCTTCATATAGAAGGGGGCGGAGGCCTTCGGGTAACGATGCACGAACACCGGTCTATCAAACTCACGAGAGATTACCGCCTCCTCGTCAGCGCCGAACTTTTCACCCCACTTCATCTGGACAGCCTTTTCCTTTAGAAGCTCAAGTGCATCATCGTAGGAGATTCGGTAGAAGGGTTTATCTAGATTTTTTAGGAGTTCGGTGTGTTTGTCGAAGCCTTCGATTCGTTCGCCCAACAGCTTTAGCTCATCCGCTCGGTGTTCAAGAACGCCTCGAACAACGCAAAGCAGCATATCCTCGGCGAGTTCCATGTCGCCTGCGAGATCAAGGAACGCTACCTCAGGTTCCAGGTGCCAGTACTCGGTTAGATGCCTGCGGGTCTTGGACTTCTCCGCTCTGAACGAAGGTGCAAGGCAGTAGACCTTTCCGAACGCTGCTGCCGCGGGTTCCATGTATAACTGGCCCGACTGTGAAAGGTAGGCCGCCTCGCCGAAGTAGTCGATCTCGAAGAGTGTTGTTGCACCTTCGCACGAGGTGGGGGTGATCATCGGTGGGTCGATCAGTATAAACCCTCGTTTCTCGAAGAACTCGTGGAACGCGCGGATTAAGGTATCCCTGCATTTCAGGAGCGCGTGCTGGCGCCGGGAGCGCAACCAGAGATGCCTTCTCGATAAAAGGAAGTCT